>CAYLPD010000021.1:0-4547 GCA_964385515.1 uncultured Bdellovibrionales bacterium | reverse complement strand
ACACCGTAATACGTGAAGCCGGCTGCCTCGGCCTCGGAACGCTCGAGAACATTACGCCCATCATAAATGATATTTCCACGCATTAACTTCTTCAATTGGGCATAATCAACTACGCGGAATTCATCCCACTCTGTACAGATAATCAGCGCGTCCGCATCTTTTAGGGCATCTGTCGCGTTCTTGACGTACACCAGGTGCCGATCAACCATTACCCGAGCAGCATTGTCGAGAGCCACAGGATCAAAAGCCCGGACGTGCGCGCCACTATCAAGCAATTGTCGGATGTTCAGGAGAGCCGCCGCCTCCCGAACATCATCCGTCCTGGGTTTGAAAGCCAATCCCCAAACGGCAATCCGCATATTTTTCAGTTTGTCTCCCCAAATTGATTTCAGTTTTATGAAAGGCCGTAATCGCTGACGAGTATTGATTTCATCAACCATTTCAAGTAATTGAAAATCTGATTGGAACTCATGCCCCGTATTGATCAGAGCCTTCACGTCTTTCGGAAAACACGAACCGCCATAGCCGATACCAGCATACAGAAAACGAGCTCCAATCCGATTGTCATAGCCCATTCCACGCGCCACCTCTTTCACATTACCACCAGACACTTCACAGAAGTTCGCCACCTCATTGATAAAAGTGATCTTCATGGCGAGAAAAGCATTGGCCGCATACTTGATGATTTCGGCACTCCGAATGTCGGTCAACATGAGTGGACGACCAGCACGAACAATTGGTCGGTAAACCCGTTCCATAATTTTCCGCGCCTTCACTGACGATGTTCCAACAACAATCCGATCGGGATTCAGAAAGTCCTTGACAGCTGCGCCCTCACGTAAAAACTCCGGATTCGACACGACATCAAAAGCATGTTTGTTTCTCGCAGCCTTCTTGATAATCCGCCCCACCTTCTCGGCCGTACCAACCGGCACGGTTGACTTGTCGACGAAAATCTTGTAGCCGTTAAGATATTTCCCAAACGCCTCTGCAGCCGAGAAAACATACTGTAGGTCTGCTTCGCCAGTGACCGGATCCTCTGGTGTTCCCACTGCCATAAAAACCACGTCTGACTCCTGAATTGCCTTCTTGATATCGGTCGTGAAAGAGAGTCGCTTTTCCTTCACATTTCGCATCACCACATCCTCAAGGCCGATTTCATAAATCGGGATGATGCCTTTCTGGAGCCGCGCAATTTTTGTCGTATCCACATCAGCACAGATGACTGTATGGCCGATCTCCGCCATACAAGCACCTGACACCAAACCCACATAGCCCGTTCCAAGAAAGGCGAGTTTCATAGCGCAACAATTCTATTACCGAGTGATAATTTCGCGAATGTTGTAATTCATCCGCTGACGCGACTGATAATAGCTCTTGACTGATATATCAGCCAACAGCCCTGAAATGAAGAACTGGATACCAACCAACGCAAAGAAAATACCTATCAGTGGCCACAGCCGCTCAGACAGAGAAGCACCAAAATAGAGCTTTTCAACGAGCATCCAAAGCAATATGGCCGATCCTAAACCAAACAGGACAACTCCAACCCCCCCAAAAAGATGAAGGGGGCGATGGGAATACTTCCGCCAGAACCAAATCGCGAGCATATCGACAAACCCCTTCATCCCTCGTTTCCAGTTGTACTTGGTCACACCGCGCAGTCGCGGATGATGACTCACCTTGACCTCTGCCACCCGAAAACCTTCCAGCTGAAGCAATGCCGGAATGAACCGATGCATTTCTCCAAAGAGATCAATATCCTTGAAGCATTCACGCCGATACGCTTTCAGGCTACAACCAGAATCATGGATCTTGTCATGAATGAGGGCCTTGCGGAGCAGATTGGCAATCCGTGAGGGCACCGTCTTACTCCACGGGTCGTGTCGCTTGTACCGCCAACCAGAGACGACATCGTATCCTTCATTAATTTTCGCAAGCAAGAGAGGGATATCGGCAGGGTCATTCTGAAGGTCGCCGTCAAGTGTGATGATGACATCTTTCGTCGCAGCCTTGATCCCTGCATCAAAAGCCGCAGTCTGACCGAAATTTTTCCGAAACACAACAAGCTTCACCGGCGAACAGGATTTGGCCTCTGCCAAGGTCTGGTCACGTGAGCCATCGTCTACAAAAATAATTTCATACGGATGACCTGATTGCTCAAGCGCCTCCTTGATCCGCCGGTGCAGCTCAACCACATTCCCCTCTTCGTTATAGAGTGGAACCACGACAGAAAGCGAGTATTTTCCTGTTTCCATACATTCAGTTTATCGCATACTGAGGCCATTGGCAAAACTCACGTATCACCGCCACCCCTAGAAAGTATTGACAAATAATTGAATTAAATGTAGGATGACGAAAATATCAAATTATGCGTATACTCATCACTGGCGGAGCCGGGTTTATTGGATCCCATGTTGCAGATGCCCTCATCGAGCGCGGGCATCGAGTCACCATCCTCGATAACCTCTCAAGCGGTCGAGAGGAGAATGTGAATCGCCGGGCTAAATTTTACAAATTTGACCTCGGCAATCGTAAACGCCTAGAGAAGCTTTTTGAGAAAATTCAACCCGAGGCGGTGTTTCATTTTGCTGCCCAGATCAATGTCCGGACTTCAGTGGAGGACCCATTGAGCGACGCAGCCACCAACATCATGAGTAGCCTCTCGTTGATAGACTTGGCTATGAAACACGCCGTGAAGAAGTTTATCTTCTCCTCAACGGGCGGTGCCATGTTTGATGACACGACTCTTCGACCGACTCCGGAATCCATTTCTGCCGCACCACTTTCCCCCTACGGCATCGCGAAACTCTCGATTGAGCATTACTTGCGATTCTTTCACCAAGTTCATGGGCTTCCGTATGTCATTCTCCGATATGCCAATGTGTACGGACCCCGTCAAAATGCACATGGGGAAGCTGGTGTTGTATCAATTTTCCTCACCCGCATGCTCGAAGGTACTGGTCCAACGATCAACGGCGATGGGTTCCAAACCCGTGACTATGTCTATGTAAGCGATGTGGCTGAGGCCAACGTCAAAGCACTCGATTCGACAATCCAAGAGGGAGTCTTCCATATTGGCACCGGTATTGAGACAAGCGTGAATGATATTTTCCGCATGCTCAATTGGCAGTTCGGAAAAACATTCGAAGAAATACATGGTCCCGCTCAGTCAGGAGAAACAAAAGCAAGTTCCCTTGATGCCCACCAAGCAAAGAGACATCTCGGCTGGGAACCGAAAGTTGCTCTCGCAGAAGGACTCGTGGCGACGGCCACTTGGTTCAAGGCGAGAAGCCGAGAAAACTAACTCCGAAAAAATCTGGAAATTTACTGAAACATGCTATAATATTGGCGTGTTTTGCTTTTTCTAAGCCATTCCCATGCCCCCCTCACTCTCAGTCATCATTCCCTGCCCCAAGGAACGTACACTCTCTGACTCTGACCACCGTTTGCATCGTGAGAGAATCACTCAGCATACTTGGAACCCCCTCATCAAAATCTACTAGAACCAATTTCCCGGTCGTTATGATCAGATACAGCGATAAACATATGCATAAGGATGTCTGGATTGTACTGCCAGCATACAACGAAGAAAAAATCATCTGTGAGACCCTCAAGGAAATCAGAACTACTCACTATGAGAACATTATTGTCGTTGACGATGGCAGCAATGACCAAACTTACGAGACAGTTCGTATGATCCCGGGAGTCATCGTTCTCCGCCACCGGCTGAATCGTGGAAAAGGTGCTGCGACGAAAACCGGAATCGAAGCTGCCAAACTCCTGGGTGCCAAGATCATCGTCACCATGGATGCTGATGGCCAGCATAACCCGACCGATATCGCCCGACTCACCGAACCTATTCGCAACCATCACTGCGACGTTGTCCTCGGTACTCGGCTTAAAGACCCGCGGGGTATGCCTTGGTATAAGATACTCGCCAACCATGTTGGAAATTTTATTACCTGGTACTTCTACGGTCTTTGGGTCTCAGACAGCCAGTCAGGTTTTCGGGCCTATTCCCGTCACGCTGCTGAACTCATCAACACCAGAACCGACCGCTACGAATACGATAGCGAGGTCATTCGAGAGATTTATCTCTATAAGCTAGAATACCAAGAGGTACCGATCGAGGTGCGTTATACCGAATACTCTGTGGGAAAGATTCAGAAACAAGGCTTCGTCAATGGCCTGAAGACGTTCTATAGAATTGTGTGGAACCTTATCTCTTAACAAAACATCTTATGAATTTCAGTTCACTCCATCTCTACCAGGTCGTCATTCTCATTCTCACCGGCTTCATGCTCTACCAGGGTGTCAGCGACTACATGAGAGGCAAAAACCATCAGACCATCCTGAAGCTCGGCGTCCGGATCATCGTTTGGGGTGGTATGGCGACCATCGTGCTTTTCCCTAATTTCAGCAACGTACTCGCCGAACTCATCGGCATCCAAGGAAACGTCAACGCGGTCATCCTCACCGGCTTCATCCTCGTCTTCCTCATGATCTTCAAGCTCCTGTCGGCCATCGAACGACTCGAGCAACAA
>CAYLPD010000020.1:10666-22571 GCA_964385515.1 uncultured Bdellovibrionales bacterium | reverse complement strand
CGACCTTCACCCTCGATCGCGAGCAAGCCAAGGACTACCTCGAAAAATACAAAAGCCTCCTCATCGAGCTCGAGCTGTTTTCATAAAATAATTTCAACTAATTACTTATGGTCCATTGGATTCTGGAAAACAAAGAATGGGCATTTAGCGGCATTGGGGTCGCAGTATTTGGTTTTATTACAAGATTCTTTTTCAAGAAAAAAAGTGAGGGTTTACCCTCTCAGCCCCAAACACAAAATGTCAGCATTAACAACTTCATGGGTGATTTTAAGAAGGATTCAAAAACTACTAGCAAGATATTATCAAGCACAAAGAGTGATGTAAAAATTCTGTTTGTGGATGATGACCCAACCTTTAAAATTGTGGAGATTTTAAAGAATGCTGGCTGGGAGAGCACATCAATTGTTAAGGATATTGAAGACCCAGATTCTTTGCTAGTCCGTGAAACTCATATGTTCTTCATCGATATAAAAGGCGTGGCCCTTTGGCTATCCCCAAAGGATCAAGGGTTGGCGCTGGCGGCCAAAATTAAAGAGAAGTATCCCGAAAAGGTAGTAGTAATATATTCTTCTGAGACAAAAGGCGATAGATCACATGAGGCTTTACGAAAAGTTGATTGGTTTCTTGGTAAACACGCGGAACCTTTGGAATTTTTTGATGCAATAGAGCGTTTTACCGTTAAGAAATGAACTTACCTGGATTATTTCGGATACACTTAGTGGGCTCAAATGGCGCATGTCTTTTTTCTAATATCGATGGTCAGGATTTCTCAAGCCTTGATTCATGTGATTCAGAAAATGAGTTAATTGAAACTGGTAACGGTAAAGCAAGGCATGGAAAAGCAGGGACTAAGTATGGCACTGTCTACCTGATATCGAATAGTAGCGATGTTTGTAATAGTTCGAACCTTTTTAAAAAATATAGAACCTTTCTTTTATATGTACTTCCAGAAATTAGTATGGTTCGTGAGGGGGCTATCAAAAATTTTCGGCACGATATTGCGAAAATCCATGGGCATAACATACAGGAGATATTTTCTCTTGTTCCTCAAGATGAGTTCATAAGAGAGAAATCCGCGCATAGTCAAATCGATTTTTTGAGATCTATAGTTGAAAAAAATCCAGAACAAACCGCTAGAATCTTACTAAAGATTATTAAAAACAATAGTTCGATTAGCAGTGAGTTTACGCTTCTTGATTCGATGTTTGGTGCTGACTATATTGTGCAGCTTGATTCACATAAGATTCATAAGATTTTAAACAGGGCGCTAGTTACTTTCTATCTTGACTTCAAGTTGATAGATGTTGATGTGCAAATTGACGACACGGAGGACTCTGTAATCGTAGATTTTGAGACATTTAAAGGAGCACTTATTCCATTTTTTGATAACGCTATAAAATATGTGCTCCCAAACACAGATATTAAAATATCGTTTAGCAATGATCGACCAGATGAGCTACTGGTTAACATTGATATGATCAGTCTAAAAATTTTGGATGGAGAGATTTCTCAATTAACCACCGAGGGTTTTGTGGGTGAGATGGCTAAAAAATCAAAGAAAGGTGGAAAAGGATTAGGATTGTTTAAAGTGACTAGCCTAGTTAGTAAAAGTGGCGCAATATTTAAAATTATTCCGAGCGTAGAGGGCAAGGAGGTACCGTTGAATGGATTGGTATATAGCGATAATCGATTCACTTTTGTGCTAAAGAAGGATATAGCGAACTCTGCTTAGGTAGCACAACTACGTAGTACCCACGGATTGATGCGAAGAAAGAAGGTCCGATGTAGCAAATGTAGTTGTCGGAGTTATGTAGTCCTTTGCTGATCTGCTATTAAGGCTATTACGTATTTATTGACAAATAGAACTTATCGTGCTATCTTGTGGACACTATTTTTCACTGCCTGAGGAGGGCAATCATGGCTGTTCATTCCGAACTTGCAAATCATTTTCAGCTTTATTGTTGCCAGGCGTATGGTCATTACCACATCCTGTCGCGTCTTGGCATAGTGTCGTCGCCATGCTGGTCGCGTGCAGCCTTGATCGGTCACGTCCGTGATCTTCGGATGACGCTCCTGGATGATCTGAACAAACCCGATCGGATTGACGCGTTGGCCGAACTCACATCTATAGAAGACGCAACCAATGTGCTCGCTCGCAAGCGGAATCGCGTTGGTGGCAAGTTCGCACCTGGCTGTGTCTTGCCGTATGACTGGCAGCTGGGAGAACACAAGGTGCCCGCTCTATGGCAGCGGTTCCGGCGGTGTGAAACCGAGATAATGAGTTTTCCGGCGAATGGAGCCTGCGGTGGCATCGTAGTGCCGCTCTTTTGCGATTTTGTCGGCCGCGACCTCGTGCCGCCATTAGGTCAATCGTTCCGCGAGGCGAAGTGGGCAAAGTACGCCGATGCGCCGGCCAGGGTTATCCCTCAATCAGAACTTGGCATCGAGTGGAGGATATTCGAAATCGCTAGCTGAACCGACGGAAAACTACCCCAACCCGGTCTGACACATGCTGTCGGCCGGGCTTTTTCTTTGCTCAAATTTGCTTAGGCCTTGGCGCGTTCGACATGAGTCCAGCCGCACTGCTTGGCGCGGATACTCGCGGGGATCTCCCAGAACTTCATATAGGTTTTGATGAGCGCGAGGTACTCGACATAGCTCAGGAGATAGAAGAAGAAATACATGAACGGTGCGAGCGCGGCGAGGGCAAGTTTCTGTCGGAGCGGGATGGTATCTTCGGCGAGGATGTTGAGCGAGAGGTAGCCGCCGACCACCAGAAACGCTGATGCGAGTGTGACCCAGTCGCCGTAGGCCACTACGATGTAGAGGATGTACGACACCATGAACGGCTCGAAGAAGAATGCGAGATCGGAAAAAAGTGCGTAGGGGAGGTAGAACCAGGTAAGCCAGCGTGAATGTTTGCGTTCGGTCGCAAAGAAGAGACTGTGATTTTTGATGAAGGTCTGAGCGCGACCGTACTTCCAGCGGAAGCGTTGGCGGATGAGGCCGGCGAGATCAAGGACAGACTCGGTATAGGCGACGACGTCCGAGCCGTAGATGACGCGGTGATTCTTGCCGCCAAGGCGGAGGAGCTTCATGGTGAGGTCGATATCCTCGGTGATAGTGTCGGTGTCATAGAACCCGACTTCGATGAGGGCCGAGCGACGAAACGTTGAGCCGATGCCACCGATGATATATTCGATATTGAAGACGGTCTGGGCGCGCTTCATCTGGTAGCAGACGAGGTATTCAAAGACTTGAATGAGATTGAAGAGTGTGCCGCTGGGGCGGATCTTCACATTGGCCGAGAGTGCGACGACACGCGGATCGACGAAATAGCGAGCCGCATTGATGAGTGCGTCTGGATCAAGTGATGAATCGGCGTCGAGACACATCATGAGTTCACCGGTGGCGTGATGGCGCATGCCGTTGTTGAGGGCATGGGCTTTACCGGCGTTTTCTTGGCGAATCAGCTTGAAGTTCCCATCCACGAGGAGACGGTAGCGTTCGACCATTTTGTAGGTGAGATCGGTGGAGCCATCGTCCATGACCACGATCTCGAGGAGTTCGCGTGGATACTTGGCGTTCAGGACGCTCTCGATGGTACGGATGATAGTGTTTTCCTCGTTGTGAGCGGGGATGATGACACTCATTGTCGGGAGGCCGAAGGCGATGCGTTTCTTCCGGCGGTTCCGGAGAGCGCGTTTCACGGTGTAGACATCTGAGCCGATCATGAAAAACGCCATGCGAAAGATGTTGAGCATCCCGAGGATGACGATGAGTCCAGCGATGAATTCTGTGTAGACGGTGGCCATGGATTTTAGGCGTGCCGATTGATGTACCAGGTCGCAATGCGGCTCACAATAAAACTGACGAGGATGAGTGTACCGAGAATGGTCGCAGTCAAGGTGAGGAGAGAAAGCGTAAAGTTTGATTCAGACGTGGCAAACGCGCTCTCAGGACCGATAAGGCCGAGTGAGAAGAGGAAAGCCGAAGTGATGATCTGGACGGCAGGGACCATAGTGTGAGGCTTGATTAACGGAGTATAGTATATCTTTTATAGTTTTTTGTCAAGAGGCATTAACTCGGATATCAACTTATGGTTGGGCAGTCAATTTTGGTAGGTATTCTCGCATTGACAGTCGCTCGGTTTTCCTTTACAGTGGAAACGCAAGCCCTGGGGGCTTTTTTTAGACCAAGAAAATCGCTTTAAAAGGCAGAAAACCGGTATGCAGAAGGTTATCAACTTCTTTCGCGAAGCCAAGGGCGAACTCATGAAGGTGAATTGGCCGACTCAGAAAGAGCTGGTCCGCTACACGGTTCTGGTGATTGTTATTAGTCTCGCGGTGGCGATTTTCCTCGGGGCGCTCGATACACTGTTTAGTTATCTTGTGGAACGCTTTCTTTTGACTCAATAATTCTCTAGAACTATATGGCCAAACAGAGTCAGCATCATGGGCGCGCCTGGTATGTGCTTCATACCTACTCTGGTTACGAAGACAATGTGTCACGTAATCTGAAGCAGCGTATCGAATCGATGGATATGCAGGGCCTTATCTTTGATGTGCTCGTGCCGAAGGAAAAAAAGATCAAGATTAAGGCCGGCAAGCGGGTAGTGATTGAAGAGCGTATTTATCCGGGGTATGTCCTCGTAGATATGGTGGTCACTGACGCGAGTTGGTATGTGGTGCGCAATACACCAAACGTGACAGGTTTTATCGGTTTGGGGACGACGCCGACCCCGATTGATCCGGCTGAGATTGAGGGGCTGAAGAAGCGTATGGGTGTGGCTGAACCGAAATACAAGATTGATGTGAAGGTCGGTGAGAGTGTTCGGATTATTGACGGTCCGTTCAAGAATTTCGAAGGCAAGATTCAGGAGGTAGACGATGAGAAGGGCAAAGTGAAAGTCCTCGTGTCCATTTTTGGTCGCGAGACGCCGGTGGAACTTGACTTCCTCCAGATCAAGAAGGACTAATTCAGGAAGAGATTACAAGACTTATGGCAAAGGCAATCAAAGCAATCGTGAAACTGCAGATCCCGGCTGGCAAGGCCACTCCGGCGCCACCGGTCGGCACCGCTCTCGGACCGCATGGGCTCAATATTCAAGATTTCTGCAGCAAGTACAATGAGGCAACTCGGCCGATGATGGGTGATATCATCCCGGTGGAGATCACAATTTTCGAAGACCGATCGTTTACCTTCGTTATGAAGACTCCGCCGGCCTCTGATCTCTTGAAGAAGGCCGCCAAGATTGAGAAGGCAGCTGCCAATCCACTGAAAGACAAAGCGGGATCCGTAACCGAGTCTCAGGTTCGTGAAATTGCCGAAAAGAAGCTTCCGGATCTCAACGCTAACGATATTGAAGCGGCGGTTCAGATCATCAAGGGCACCGCGCGCTCAATGGGGATAAAGGTGGAGGGGTAAAACGATTTCAAATTTCAAAAATCAAATTTCAAAATTGGCCGAGGATAATAATTCAATTTGTGGGACTCAGCACTGAAGTATCGGTGCTTGGGGCTAGTACCACGGAACGCTATGACTCACGGGAAAAAGTATCAGCAAGCGGTAGAAAAGATAGAAGCGGGAAAGATTTACACTATTGAGGAGGCGGTGGCGTTCCTTCAGACCAACAAGACGGCCAAGTTCGACGAGAGCGTTGAAGTGCATTTCAAGCTGGGTATTTCCGCCAAGAAGAGTGATGAGAACGTTCGTGGCACCGTCGTCCTCCCACATGGTACGGGTCGGACTCAAAAGGTGGCAGTTGTGACCACGACGAAACTGAAGGAAGCTCAAGATGCGGGTGCAGCGATGGCTGGAGGTGAAGAACTTATTGCCGATATCAAGAGTGGCAAGGCAAACCCGGGCGTGCATTTTGATCTCGTTCTCGCGACTCCGGAGATGATGCCGAAACTTGCAACCGTGGCAAAAATTCTCGGGCCCAAAGGCATGATGCCGTCCCCGAAAAATGAAACGGTCACGCAAAAGATTGGAGAGGCCGTCGAAATGCTTCAGAAGGGAAAGAAGGCAAGCTACAAGAACGATGATACAGGAAACATTCACCAGGTTGTCGGCAAGCTCTCCTTCACAGCTGCTGCTTTGGTAGAGAATGTCACAATGTTCATCGATGCGATTCAGAAGGGGAAGCCAGAGGGCCTCAAGGGAAAATTTATCCATTCGATTACTCTTACCTCGACTATGGGTCCGGGGATTGCAATTACGAAGTAGGTGATGTGACCCCGCTGACGCGGGGTTTTTGTTCGATGGGTCCGTTTGACCAGACCCGGCGCGTCCCCTAAAATAGGGGGGTAATCGGCCTACTTATCGATGTCATGAATCAGATCGAAGTCGAGGTAAAATCGCTTCTCGGTGAACAGGCAGTGGCGGATCGTTTGCGGGAGAGAATCAGCATGGCACCGTATGCCGCGACACTCAAGGCGCGCAGTTCGCAGCTCAATCATTACTTTCTGCCAGGTGATGGAGGGAAACTGTTTGAAAGCGTCAAAGGCTATTTTGATGTGGCGAGGCAGGAGAAGTTGCGCCATATCCTGACCGAAGGGAAACAGCACTCGATTCGAACGCGGACCTACAATGATGGCAAGGCACTTTTGGTCCTGAAGGCATCCATCGATGACACAACGAGCTCAAACGGTGTCGCGCGCATCGAATTCGAAGAGGAAGTACCGGGCCTTGATATTGTGGCGCTTGATCAGTTGCTGCTCGATGCGGGTTTCGCATATCAGGCGAAGTGGTCGCGCGATCGCGAAGAATACACACTCGCAGATGGGACGGCCGTCTGTCTGGACCGCAATGCCGGTTATGGCTATCTCGCGGAGTTTGAGCGCATGGTGTCGACGGCTGATGAGGCTGAGGCTGCTCGGGACGGGATTCGGATGCTCATGATGGAACTCGACGCGCCGGAGTTGCCCCAAGATCGTCTCGAGCGCATGTTTGCGTTTTACAATGAGCACTGGCCCGAGTACTACGGGACCGACAAGATATTTAGCCTTCAATAACCACAAGACCGTATGTTTCTCTCTGATGTTGATATTAAGCAGGCGGTGAAAGATGGGAGTATCGTGATCAAGAACTTCACCCCGTCACGGCTGTCGCCGGCGAGTTATGATGTTATCCTCGACAATGATTTCATTGTGACGGACGTTTACAATACACTGCTCATTGATCCAGTGAAGAAGATTTACCCGAAAACTAGGGAACATCGAGTGAAGGACGGCGAAGCGTTTTGTCTCTATCCGGGTGAGACGGTGCTCGGTAAAGTTCGTGATTTTGTTGGGAGCGATGAATTCCTGATCCAGATTTCGGGTAAGTCGAGTTTGGCACGGGTTGGTCTCGTCGTGCACAATACGGCAGGACTCATCAATCCTGGACACTTTCTCAATATCACGCTTGAGCTTTCCAATATCAATCGAATGCCTATTATTCTTCGCCCTGGGATGGAGATCGCTCAGCTCGTGTTTTCTCGATTGACAAGCCCAGTCGAACAGAGCTATGCCCGAACGGGGCGTTTCAACAAGAACAATTGGGAAAATTACAAACCCGCAAAGAAACGAACGCTGAAAAAGCCAAAGAAATAAATACCTATGGAAAAAAGACACCCTGAGTATCAGTATCTTGATTTGATTCGGACCATCCTTGAGAAGGGATCGGATAAGGAGGTGTTCTTCACGCCTGAAATCTTAGCGCAGTACAAAGAGCGCGGTGAAGAGCCACCCACTATCCGGTCAATTTTCGGATATTCGATGCGTTTCGACATGCAGGATGGGTTCCCACTCCTCACCACAAAGAAAGTTTTCTATCGCGGTATTGTTCACGAGCTCCTGTGGTTTCTCAAGGGTGATTCGAACATCAAGTACCTCGTCGATAATGATGTACATATTTGGGATGAGTGGGCCTGGAAGCGATACAATAAACTTGCTCGATCAAAGGGGCTTGCAGAGATGGAACAAACCGAGTTCATTGCCAAGCTGAAATCAGAATCGGCTGAGAGCTCGTTTGTTAAAGAGTGGGGTGATTTGGTTACAATTTACGGTCGCATGTGGCGACGTTGGCCAGCGAGTGACGGCCGAGAAATCGATCAGCTCGGATGGGTCATCGATGGATTGAAGGATAAGCCATTCCGCAAGTCGTACGTGGTCTCTGCTTGGAATCCCGATTTTATCTACGCTATGGCTTCTGCTGGCAATGCGAATGAAGTACCGCCTTTCTGCCATACGACTTTCCAATTTCAAGTGACTGGCAATGATACACTGAATTTAGCTTTGTATCAGCGCAGCGCCGACACTTTCTTGGGTGTGCCATTCAATATCGCGAGTTATGCACTGCTCTTGCATATGGTGGCACAGGTGACTGGTTTCAAGCCTGGTGAGTTTGTTCATTTCTTCGGCGATGCGCATATCTACAGTAATCATTTTGAGCAAGTGAAGGAACAGCTTTCTCGAGATCCACGCCCGTTCCCCACTTTGAAACTAAATCCAGAAAGAAAAAATATTGATGATTTTGTTTTCGACGATGTTGTGATTGAAGGGTATGACCCCCATCCCCCCATCCGGGCTGAAATAGCCAATATTGGAGGTTTTGAAAAGAAAGATCCGAAGTTGTTCACCCTGAAGCAGTAAGACGATGTGGTGGAGGAATTCAGGGAGTCGTTGTTGCTCGCATTGATGGGATAACCATTTCAGCTTCCTGCCCTATGTCCGAACCTCGCCTGAGTATTATTGCAGCCCTTTCTGAGAATCGCGTTATCGGAAAAGAAGGGAAGATTCCATGGCATCTCTCGGATGATTTTCGGCGCTTCAAGGAACGTACCATGGGGCACGTCATTATCATGGGGCGCAAGACCTATGAATCAATCGGTCGGCCGCTGCCGGGTCGAACCAATGTCGTCATTACTCGTGATACGAGTCGTACGCTCCCAGGTTGCGTCATTGTCGGGAGTCTGGATGCGGCGCTTGCCAGGGCGCGGGAGATCGAATCCGAGGAGATTTTCATTATTGGTGGTGCTCAGATTTACTCCACGGCTCTCGCTAAAGTCAATCGCTTGTACCTGACGCTGGTCCACGCCATAATAGACGGAGATACTCTTTTTCCAGAGTATGCTGACACGTTTGGAAAAGTGATTGAATCTGAAAATTTCGAGGAAGCCGGATATTGTGTCACTTATCTTACACTTGAGAGAAACTAACGAATACCTATGCCGAAAATCGTCGCGGTGCTGGGAATGCCAGGAAGCGGAAAATCTGAGGCGGTGGCCTATTTGATGGGGCGGTACGCATGGCCGAAGGTTTACTTTGGTGGTGTGACACTGGCTGAGATGGCCAAGCGCGGGCTTGAGCGTACACAGGCAAACGAGCGGCTCGTACGCGAGGACTTGCGTAATCTCCATGGCGAGGACTACTATGCGAGGGAAGTAATTCAGATGATCGATGCGCTCGGCTCTGTTCCGGCTGTGCTGGCCGATGGCTTGTATAGTGCGGCCGAATACCGTGTTTTCAAGGAGCATTTTAGTGACGATTTTCAGACGATTGCAATTCACGCTCGTCCCAGTATCCGGTATGTTCGATTGGCAACGCGCCCCGAGCGGCCATTGGATCAACAGGCAGCTGAGGAGCGTGACTGGGCACAGCTGACACGTCTCAGTCAAGGGACGCCGATTGCTCTGGCAGATCACATGATTGTGAATGAAGGCGTGCTCATGGAAATGCAAGTAGCATTGGATCGGGTGGTGGAGTCTCTGGGGGTGATGGTATGAGCTTGTCTTGAAAGAGGTGCTAGACTGTCTGTCTCAGGCGGGCGTCCGTGGAGTTGAGTCGATAGATTATACACAAGAACTATGACACAGTACGAACCGACTATTGGCATGGAGGTCCACGCGGAGCTCAAGACGCGTTCCAAAATGTTTTGTCGTTGCATCAATGGTCTGGGGCTTGAGATGAAGCCCAATATTCACATTTGTCATGTTTGCACTGGTCAACCAGGCGCTTTGCCGGTACCGAATCGTGAGGCGATCGAGAGCGTTCAAAAAGTCGGCCTCGCGCTGAATTGTGCGCTGCGATTCCATTCGAAATTCGATCGGAAAAATTATTTCTACCCCGACCTGCCCAAAGGCTATCAGATTTCGCAGTTCGATGAGCCGTTCTGTGAGCATGGCACGATGGAGATTGAGGGTAAGCCATTTCATATCACCCGCATTCATCTCGAGGAGGACACAGGGAAATTGACCCACCCGGCTGGAGCCGACCATACACTGGTGGATTACAATCGAGCGGGAGTTCCGCTGATGGAGTTAGTGACTGAGCCAGACTTCAACACGGCCAAAGAGGCCCGTGCGTTTTGTCAGAAACTACGCCAGGTTCTCCGTTATCTCGATGTTTCGGATGCGGACATGGAGAAAGGACAGATGCGTTGTGAGGTAAATATCTCACTTCATGAGGTGGGTGCTGATCGTCTGTCGGGGACCAAGGTAGAAGTGAAAAACATCAATTCGTTCAAGGCGGTCGAACGTGCAATTGAGTACGAGATCAGACGGCAGACGGAGATGTTGGAAAATGGCGAAACAATCATCCAAGAGACGCGCGGTTGGGATGAGAACAAGAACGCCACAATCTCCCAGCGCAAGAAAGAGTCAGCCCATGATTATCGGTACTTTCCCGAGCCAGATATTCCCCCTTTTGATTTTACGGGCGATTCTATCAAGGCACTTAAAGTTTCACTACCGGAACTGCCAGATGCAAAGCGGGCGCGTTTTATGACGGAGTTCGGCCTGCCAGACTCGGACGCTGACATTCTGACCGAAGATAAAGCGATTGCTGGATATTTTGAAGCGGTGGTGAGTGAGCTTGGTGCCAAGCAGGATGGGGGAGAACTGAAGGTTGATGTCGCGAAAGCCACCAAACTTGCGGCGAATTATTTCATCACTGAAGTGAGGAAACACCTCCTCGAGACAGGAGGGTCGATGGATGAGTTTGTGGTAACGCCTGAAAATTTTGCAGAATTTATTGCGGTCGTTGCTGATGGAGTGATCAACTCGAGTGCGGCACAGACCGTACTCTCTGAGATGTATCGGGGTGGGGACAATGATCCGTCGCATATCATTGATCGGCTCAATCTTGCACAGATGAGTGATACGGGCGAGCTGGAGATGATTGTAGACGCGATCCTTGCGGCGAACGCTCAGTCGGTGGCGGACTTCAAAGCGGGCAAACAGAACGCACTTCAGTATCTGGTCGGACAAGTGATGAAGGAAACCAAGGGCAAAGCGAATCCAGGCATCGCGAAGGAACTGCTCGAGAAGAAGCTCATTGTCTAGGTTTTCGCTATGCAACAAGTCGTAGTTATTGGTGGCGGGAATACATTTGATGCATATGACAATTACCTCGCTGCGCTCCGCGGCCGAGTACTTACGCTTGATCGTTTGAAGGGTAAGGGCTGGAAGTCCACGCTGGAAGCGTCGCTCGGAGAGGGATATGAAGTTCTCTCACTTCGCATGCCATGTATGGACAATGCGAAGTACCTCGAGTGGAAGATCGTTTTCGAGAAGCTTCTCCCACTGCTTTCCGGTAAAACAGTTTTTATTGGCCATTCGCTCGGTGGCGTGTTTCTTGCAAAGTATTTCTCTGAGGAACGCATGTTCGAGAAAGTAAAAGCACTTTTTCTCGTCGCCGCTCCGTATGAGAGCGAGGATGGATATTCGCTCGCTGATTTTGCACCTACCGATGATTTGAAAGGACTCGTTTCGGCGAGTATACCTATCCACTTGTATCAGAGCGAGGATGACACGATCGTATCATCCTCAAACCTTGAACAATATATCCGGGCGCTCCCATCCGCTCTCCCACACGTTTTCCACGACCGTGGACACTTTCTCCAGGAGGAATTCCCAGAACTC
>CAYLPD010000020.1:0-10566 GCA_964385515.1 uncultured Bdellovibrionales bacterium | reverse complement strand
CGCTGACGCTTTGCATAATGAATGATGTCGTAGGGAAGTTCGGTATAGAGCTCAGCATCGGTAATTTTTTTCTGGAGGAAGCGAGTAAGAGCGCGGTATTCGAGACCAAAGGATATGAGCCGTTCATAAGAAAGTCCACCACGATTGAGCTTCACCGTTTCTTCCAGCATGCCGGCTTTCATCCGAGCCATGAAGCGTTCCCGGATTTTCCGGTTCAGTTCATCAACTGGAGGACTCAGTCCGATGACACTATAGCGCGAGAGATCGGGGAGTACCGAGCGGTCGATCGCGGGAACCTTGCCGAGGGTCTTAGCGATCTCAATTGCGCGAAGGAGTCGGACCTTGTTCTGCTTATCGATTGTCTTGGCACGTTCTGGATCGAGGCGTTTCAGATAACCATAGAGTTCACCCACGTCTTTCTTGCCCCACTTTTCTCGAAACACCGGATCGGGCGCGACTTTGGGGAGAGGAAGTCCGAGCATGAGTGCCTCGATCCAAAAAGTTGTACCACCGCAGATGATAACGCGTTTGCCACGTGCCTCGATATCGACAATGGCCTTGGTGGCGTCGGCGAGAAAATGCGAGACATTGTATTCGACTTTTGGGTTAGCGATATCGATGAGATGGTGGCGTGCTTGGCGTTGCTCTTCGCGGGTTACTTTGCCGGTGCCCAAGTCCATCCCACGGTAGACTTGCCGACTATCGGCTGAAATGATCTCGCCGTTGAGTGTTCGAGCGAGGGTAATGGCCAAGGCTGACTTACCGGAAGCCGTGGGTCCAACAATGACAATGATGGGAGGTTTTTTCATAAGGGG
The DNA here is from genome assembly GCA_964385515.1 of uncultured Bdellovibrionales bacterium. Lineage (GTDB taxonomy): Bacteria > Patescibacteriota > Minisyncoccia > Moranbacterales > UBA1568 > SSEF01. The sequence goes on along the minus strand of CAYLPD010000020.1, from coordinate 9,751 downwards.
GTAGTATGGACCAAATCAGTAATTTTGGAAAGGATTAGGTAATGGTCTCCTCAATTTTTTCTACACCGGAGAGAGCCGCGAGTGATTGTCTGGTGGCAGGATTACTAACAATTGAAAACGAAGTCTTGATGGTTTGACCCAGGAGTCGGAGGTTGATACCGACTGGTCCGGGTGGCAGTTGTCGAAGTGTTTTCCCAATTTCGTCGAAGAGACGAGAATCAGCCGTATCCGCACAGTGGATGATGATATATGGATTGGGTTGATTGGGAGGTGGTGTCTGATCGGATTGATACTTCTCGTGGGTTTTAGAAACTCGTTCAAAATTTGCGAGCGTTGTCATGCTCATCGGGCGAACATCATCGGCCGCGAGCCGGAGCAGGCCATCTTTATGAGCTATTTTCAGGTCAACCAGGATGATGGTGTCTTCGTTCAGGAGTCCGGCGACTCGCTCAGCTGTTTTTCCAAATACAAGAATATCGACGCGGCCCGACATATCTTCGAGGGTGACGAAATAGAGTGGTTGGCCAGACTTGGAAAGCGATTTACGGGCACTTATGATGACACCACCGATGGTGACGCGTTTCTCATCCGCAATTTTCTCAAGCTGTCCAATTTCGACGGCCGTTTTCTTGAGGTAATCCGTATACTCGGTCATCGGGTGATCAGTGACATACAGACCGAGCAATTCTTTTTCCCAGGCGAGCCGTTCTTGTTTGGTCGAATGCGTCGTCTCTCGCAGCGGAATCCGCATTTCAGGGAGTGGCATACCGCTAAAGAGGCTTTGATCATGAGTCTCTTTCAGTGCACGAAGCTCCTTGCCATGAGTGAGGATGGCATCGAGATTATCAAGCACAGTCTTGCGTTCCGACAGACCGTCAAAGGCACCAACCTTGGCGAGAGCTTCGATAGAACGCTTATTCAGGTCTTTGGTCTGGACGCGTTCCATAAAGTCCTCGAGGGAAGTATATTTTCCATGACGCTTGCGTTCAGCAACGATTTCTTCAGCGGCTTGGGTACCAACATTTTTCACAGCGTTGAGTCCAAAACGGATGTGTTCCTTGTCATGGTCGCCTTTAATGACAGCGAAAGTGTCAAAACTTTCATTGATATCAGGGGGGAGAACGTCGATACCAATCTCACGCGCCTCACGGACTTCAATGGCGATCCGATCAGTGTCACCCTGGTCGCTTGTGAGGAGCGCGGCCATGAATTCGGCTGGGAAATGTGCTTTCAAGTAGGCGGTTTGATAGCCGATGAGGGCATAACAGGCGGCATGTGAGCGATTGAATCCGTAACCAGCAAAGGGCTCGATAAAGGCAAAAACTTTTTCACCGATGGCTCGTCCAACACCTGTTTTTTCACAGCCTTCGACGAATTTCACCCGTTGTCCGTCAACCAGTTCCTTGATCTTCTTGCCAACCGCTTTGCGGAGCACATCTGCTTCGCCGAGCGTGAAACCAGCCAGATCACGTGCGATCTGCATGAGCTGTTCCTGGTAGACAGCAACACCGTAAGTGTTTTTCAATATCGGTTCGAGTTTGGGGTGCAAGTATTTCACTTCGCGCGTGCCATGTTTGCCAGCGATGAAGTCTGGAATATACTCCATCGGTCCCGGCCGGTAGAGTGCGACCATGGCGATGATATCTTCGAAGACTGTGGGCTTCAATTGTTTCAAGTAACGCTTCATGCCGGTTGATTCCAATTGGAAGACTCCAGTCGTGTGCGCATCCTGAAGTACTTTGTAGGCGGCCTCATCATCGAGGGGAAGCTTCTCGATATCCGGCACCTCTTTGCCGACCTTCTTTCCGATTCTGAGGGTATTTTCAATGATCGTGAGGTTTTTGAGGCCGAGGAAGTCCATTTTGAGGAGGCCGATTTTTTCCACGGCATTGGCTTTGGTCGAGGATGCATATTGGGTGACGACTGCGTCAGCACTACCAGCAACGCGTTGGAGAGGGGTATATTCGGTAACTGGGTCCTTGGTGATGACAACACCGCAGGCATGCATCGAAGCGTGACGAGCGAGGCCTTCGATTTTCTGTGCGGCGTCAACGAGTCGCTTCACCTCGGCTGAACTCTGGTAGTGAGCTTGGAATTCTGGAACCTCATTGAGTGCTTCCTCAATCGATGTGAACATCGGGATCATTTTGGCGGTTCGATCACAGAGTTCAAGTGGGATCCCGAGTGCTCGACCAACATCGCGAATTGATCCGCGTGCGGCCATTGTTCCAAACGTAATAATTTGAGCGACGTGATCGGCGCCGTAGCGTTGTCGCACATAGTTGAGTACGTCTTCACGCCGCGTATCGGCAAAGTCCATGTCGACGTCCGGCATGGAGATACGTTCAGGGTTGAGGAAGCGTTCGAAGAGGAGGTCGTATTTGATCGGGTCGAGATTGGTGATGCCGGTGAGGTACGCGACAAAAGAGCCAGCGGCCGAACCGCGACCCGGACCGACGACGACGCCATTGTGTTTCGCCCAGTTGACGAAATCTTGGACGATGAGAAAGTACGACGCGAAGCCAGTACCGGCGATAACAGAGAGTTCGTAATTCATGCGTTCTTCTCGTTCGGGAGTGAGCCGTTCGCCCGGGTAGCGTTTCTCGAGTCCGGCGAGGCAAAGCTCGCGGAGATAGCTGTCGGCGGTTTTTCCTTCGGGTAAAGGAAAGGCGGGGAGTTGGTTTTCGCCGAGTTTGAGTGTGAAGTCACATTGAGCAGCGATTACCCCCGTGTTGTCGATGGCTTCCGGAATGTCACGAAAGAGTTCACGCATCTCGGTTTCGCTGCGGAACGAGAGATTGACGCCTCTCATGTTAAAACGCTCCGTGTCCGTCACACGTTTATTGTCGCGGATGGCAAGGAGAATGTCTTGTGTCTCAGCGTCTTCGGGACGGATGTAGTGAACATCATTCGTTGCGACCAAGGGGATACCGGTCTCGCGGGCAATCTGGATCAATCCTTGATTGGCAGTGAGTTGATTTTCGTTTTCGAGGTGGGGTTGAATTTCGAGATAGAAATTGCCAGCACCAAAGATTTCTTGATACTCCAGTGCGGCTATTTTGGCGCGTTCGATATTGCCGTACAGGGTTTCGGCCGGTACTTCACCTTGGAGCGAACCCGAGAGGGCGATGAGACCTTCGTGGTGTTGCTTGAGCAGTGCCTTATCGCCACGAGCTTTGTAATAAAAACCTTCGAGCTGAGCGATCGAAATGATTTTCATCAGGTTTTTGTAGCCGGTCTCATTCTTCACGAGGAGGACGATTTGATTCCTTCGGCGGTCTTCGGCGGTGTTGTTTTTGCTGCGAAGATTTTTTGATATCCAGATTTCGGCGCCGATGATTGGTTTGATCCCGGCCTCTTTGGCATGGCTGTAGAATTCAACTGCGGCGTAGAGAGCCGAGGTATCGGTCAAGGCCAAGGCCGTCATCCCGAGTTCTTGGGCCCTGTGGATCAGCTGATCCGGGGTCGGGAGCGCCGTGAGGAGGGTATAGTGCGAGTGGACGTGGAGATGAGTGAACATAGTTCAAAAAGTAAAAATCAAAGTGAAAAATTCCGGAATTCTAATCGCAGGATACGACAATTTTTATTTTTGAGATTTGCATTTTTCATTTTTTTCAAACAAAAAACATCAGCCGTGAAAGGGAATGATGCTTGAATGGAATACTCAAATGTTGGCATAGGTTGTTTCCCTCATCATCCGGCTCGCGCCCAGGACTTTGCAGAGAAGGTTACGTATGTATAATAGCGCTTTCGGCCGCAGAAAAAAAGTGCGCCCCCGATGCAGGTTAATGCTTCGAGGGCGAGGTGTTGAACTGGCTGCTCAACGGATTAAGGTGGCGTGGCAATAATCCGGACCTTTGTCGACGCGGAATTCTTGCCCCGGCTGCCAGTGAGTTTCCTGAGGCAACTCGATGAATCGTGCCCCGGCTTGACCATCGTCAATCTTTCGCACCAGATAGACGTCGGTTTGCAAGGGCAGAATCTTGAAGTGTTCGGCATCACCGAACTCTTTCAGTTTCACGGGTCGACCAGCATATTGATGCCAGCCTATGACAAAGCCAACTAAGCCGCCACCCACAAATATTCCGAGAAGTGAGAGACTCAAGAGAAAACCGTTCATGGAGGTGCTCCTTGGTAAAGTGCGGGCGTTGCTGACCGCATGGACAGGGGTGGGTGAGAAACTTTGCAACGCTCAATGATATCACAAAATTTTAAAAAAGTCAACGATGGCTGAAGGCTTTAGATAGGGGAGATTGTGGTATAAAAGGGTATATGCAATTCTCAACTTTTGAACTTGAAGCGAAACTCGTCGAGCAAGGACGTATCCCCATTGGCATCGACGAGGCGGGCCGGGGGCCTTTGGCCGGTCCAGTGGTCGCCTGCGCGACACTGTACCGGAATTTTCAATTTCCAATTTCCAATTCTCAAACGGACGAGGAGGATAAGCAGTGGAAACTGGTGCGGGATTCGAAGACGCTTTCTGAGAAACAACGAGAGGAAGCCTACACGTTCATCCAAGAGCAATTCCATGTCGGTGTAGGGATAATTTCTGCTGAGACGATCGACCGGGTGAATATTCTTCAGGCGACATTTCTTGCGATGAAGAGCGCTGTTGTTTCGCTCAAAAAACAAATAGCAATGAACAATGAACAAAAAATACATGATAAGGATTTATGCTTATTGATTGATGGGAATCAGGAAATCCCAAATCTTTCCCTCAAACAGGAAGTGATCGTTCATGGTGACGGACTGGTGAAGTCAATCGCGGCGGCGTCCATCATCGCCAAAGTGACTCGCGATCGGCTCATCATCCTGGCCGACCATGAGTATCCAGCCTATGGCTTTGCTCGACACAAGGGGTATGGGACCCGTGAGCATATGGACGCGCTGCGGAAATATGGCCCGACACCGATCCACCGGCAGAGCTTTCGCCCGGTCCAATTGGCCAACCCGGAGACGATCAATCAGCGATTTTCCCGTGACCTAATGCCACACAAGGGTACTCATCTTGCCAAGAAACGCTCTGTCTGATACTCTAGCAAGGCCTTTTTGGAGGCTTTTTCTATCAGCTATTCTCTACTCGCTAATCGCCTGCTCATATGGCTCTCCCCAAACAACGACATACTCATCATCGCCGTGACCGAGCGCGGAAATTTCTCGAGCTCAAAACTGTTTCAACCGCCAAGTGTGCGAAGTGTGGTGCCGAAACACTGCCGCACCGAGCCTGCAAGGAGTGCGGCCACTACAAGGGTCGCGAAGTTGTAAAAATGACCCCGAAATTGAAGAAAGAAAAGGCCGCGTAAGCGGTCTCTTTTTTGTGTGTTCGTGTGGCAGGTGGGCAGTATGGTATACTGAACAGGAAAATATAAAAAGCTATTTACCACCATGGCCAATCGACATCTTCAGCGTTCGGTCGTCATGCAGTCTCTCTTTGAATGGGATTTTCAGGGGCGTCATGATGAAAAAGCGCTTGCGGTGCTGCGAAAGAACGTAGCAGAGTTTGCTCCAGGTTTGGATGACTATGCGTTTGCGCGTCGGGTGATGGAGAGTGTGCTGCACAATCGTCCGACCATCGATCAGCTCATAGAGAAATGTGCGCCCGAGTGGCCACTGGATCAGGTGACTGTTATTGATCGCAATATTCTCCGGCTTGGTATCGCAGAGCTGATGTTTGGGGACTATAATGAGGTCCCGCCCAAAGTGGCCATCAATGAGGCGATTGAGCTGGGGAAAAGCTTTGGCAGCGATGCCACACCGCGCTTCGTGAATGGTGTCCTCGGGACCATCTATCGAGAGATGGGGGAGCCCATGAAAGACGATACGAGTGAGAAGCACAAGGCAAAACATGCAGATGAGTTGCCAGTAGAAACCACGGAAGTTAAAAAGGGAGTGAAATCGAAGAAAAAAAATACGCCGAGCACCGAATAGAGACTCTGCTTGAGACTAATCTGTGTCCAACTATGTCATTTGATGCGAAAAAAATTTCGAAGACGTTGGGCATCCAGATCAAAAATGCGATGCTGTTTCATGAGGCGGTGACGCATCGATCATATCTGAACGAACACAAGCATCATCCGGTGCCGCACAATGAACGCTTGGAGTTTCTGGGTGACGCAGTCTTGGAGCTCGTGGTTACGGAGCGGTTGTACGCGGATTTTCCCGATCGACCGGAGGGCGAATTAACTGCTCTTCGAGCTGCATTGGTCAATAGCGATATGCTTGCCAGGGTCGGCTCTGCTCTGGGTGTTGAGCAATTTCTGCTCATGAGTCGTGGCGAAGCAAAGGACACTGGTCGGGCGAGGCTTTTTCTCGTTGCCAATGTCGTTGAGGCGCTCATTGGAGCGCTCTACCTCGATCAGGGGTATGGTGCAGCTCAGGCATTCATTGCGACACACGTATTGACCCGTATTCAGGAGGTGCTCGATGCCAAACTCTACACTGATCCCAAGAGTCGCTTTCAGGAAATTGCTCAGGAAAAACAGGGACTTACGCCGCAGTACCGAGTCCTCCGTGAATCAGGACCTGACCATGACCGACGCTTCATCGCTGGCGTTTTCATCGGTGATGATCTGATCGCCGAGGGTGAAGGGTTGTCCAAGCAGGAGGCTCAGCGTAACGCGGCCAAGGAGGGTCTCATAAAAAAGGGCTGGTGATCTCGAGATGGCCTTCCATCAGAGAGGGATTGGGCTATTGAGGAGACTGTAAAGTCCCTGACAGGGCTTTTTTGACATGGTCAGGCATTCAGGTGTAACGTAGGGTCGTAGTTTTTTTCCAATTCACTACCCAGAAGGGATTTCGACATGTCTAGGTTGAAGGATAAATTGCTGGCAGTTGTGTTGGAGGAAATTTGGGACAAGCTCAGGCTTGATCATGCGGGGGGGGGTGTGTCTCGGACCTTTTGCGTTCGCTTCTTCAGTGAACATCGAGAACCAGCGCATTTTTTCCGCAGTATTGAAACTCGAGGTTATTTCGGAAGAAGAACTGAGACGAGCTGTCCACGCGCGACTATGCAACTATGGGCGGTCAATGCTTGGCCAAGTCGTGCAGCATCATGAATATCCCGACCATGTGAGTTCACCACCGGCACTCGCGTATGCACTCTGTCATGATGACTTGACACGATCGATCGTCGACGCAAGGGGCATCTCGTTTGACGACGGCGAGACACTAGAAAGCTACAAAGCTCGGGCAGACGGTCTATTGGACAAGGTCATGGCGCAGCTCGTCGCCGACCCTATACCCGCTGCAGAAGCCTCAATGGATGATCGTGTCGGAACGGTTTGTGAAGGCTGCGGTGAGTAGAAGTAAAGCGGTGAATCACCGCGGGGAAGGCATGTCGCATGTCCTTCCCTTTTTCTTTTGGCTCTGGAGAGGCTATAATAGCAGAAGTGCAAAGTTCAAATATCAAAGGTAAAAATTGCGGAATATTTCGCAGGTTTCATTTTTATTTTTGATGTTTCAATTTTTATTTTACCTGGGTGTATCTCAAGAAACTTGAACTCAGCGGTTTCAAGTCTTTCGCGACAAAGACGGTTTTGGATTTTCTCCCTGATTGCGATATCGCTGGCGGCGGCAAGTGTGGTATCACTGCGATTGTCGGACCCAATGGTTCTGGAAAATCAAATGTCGCGGACGCGATCCGTTGGGCGATTGGTGAGCAATCATCAAAGAATCTTCGTGGGAAGAAATCCGAAGATGTTATTTTTGCCGGAACGGAAGAGAAGTCTCGCCTCGGCACGGCTTCGGTGACCTTGTATTTTGACAATACGGACAAGCGAATCCCGATTGAATTTTCGGAAGTTGCGATTACTCGTAAAGTTCACCGGAGTGGTGAAGGGGAATACTTGATCAACGGTTCGCGGGTGCGACTGTTGGATGTCGTTGATCTCTTGGCGAAGGCGGGTATCGGCAAAGATAGCTACTGTGTGATCACTCAAGGAATGAGCGATGCCGTCTTGAATGCCTCGCCACTGGAACGTCGGGCGATCTTTGAAGATGCAGCCGGAGTCAAACAGTATCAGATTGAGAAAGAACGAGCGCTCCGGAAACTCGAAAGTGTCCGTGAAAATCTCATTCGAGTTGATTCCTTGACGGTCGAAATCGAACCTCATCTGAAGAATCTCCGACGTCAGGCCGAAAAGGCATCCCAGGCCAAGGAAATAGCTTCGAAGCTGAGAGCCAAACAGGAACTCCTCTACGGTTTTCTGTGGCACACTTTCAGCGAAGAACGAAGCGGGCTGATTGCGCGGCGCCAGGCGATTGAAGCGGCGATCACTCAACTGGAGCAAGAGACAATGATGCTCGAAACTCAGTCCAAGCGGGCCGCCACTGCGATGGAAACCAATGATCAGGAGGAAAAGATTGAAGGTGAGATCATCCGGCTGCGTCAGGAGTTGAATGAAGTTGTCCGTGAAGCGAGTCTCCTGGAGGGACGGCGTGAAGCGGAGATTGAGAAACAGAAAGAACGTGAAGAAATTGAGATTATCCCGGTTGATCTAGCGTTTGTTCAGTCACGTCTGGAAGAAATCGGGGTATTGCAAGTGACACTCATCGACAAACTGCAGGGGGTTGAGAGACTTGAAGATCTTCAGGCTATTCGTGAGTGTGCCGCGGTCGTTCGTCAGCGGATTGCTGATCTACGCTCTCAGGCGGGTGAAGGCAGTGTAAAAATGAAGAAAGTCTTGTCCTTGCCGGAGGCGGAACGTGTGGCCGCCGCTGCTCGCCTTTCCGATATTGAGTCCCGACTTTCTAGCCTTCATGCGACTATCAAAGCACTGGAACAACAAGTGGCTGAAAAAAGTGTGTCGCTGGGAGCGGTCCGAGAACGCGGGAAAACCGAACGAGAAGCCTATTTTTTGGCAGAAAAGGAATTTCGAGAAAAGGAACATCTCCTCCAGCGCAAGAAAGACGAACTGAATGACCTAAAAGTCGGACTTGCTCGTGTTGAGGTTCGAGAGGAAGATCTGACGGCTCTTGTTCACGAGGAACTTTCGGTTGCGCCGGACACACTTCAGTATGATGGGACGCCAGTCGAGCGTGAGCAGCTTGAGCGTGAAGTTGCACGTCTCAAAGTAGAGGTCGAACATGTGGGAACGATTGATCCACTGGTCGTTGATGAATTTCAGGAGACAGAAAAACGATTTACGTTCCTTTCGACCCAGTCTGAGGATCTCAAGCGAGCAGCTGAATCACTCAGGGAAGTGGTCAAGGAAATGGATCACAAGATTGATGTTGCGTTCAAGGACGCCTTTAAAGAGATTAATCGGCGATTTGCCGAGTATTTTCAGATTATCTTTGGCGGTGGGAAGGCGAGTCTTGAAATCGTGAAGGTCAAAGTGCGGAAGTCGGCTGATGAAGCCAACGAGAGTGAGGATGAGCTGGGTGATGTCGAAACTGCTCCCGAGGTGTATGATATTGGTATCGAAATCGCGGCTTGCCCACCCGGTAAACGTATTCACAATCTGTCGATGCTTTCGGGTGGCGAACGTTCACTGACGTCCCTCGCACTTCTCTTCGCGATTATTTCACACAACCCACCGCCCTTTGCGGTGCTCGATGAAGTGGAGGCAGCTCTGGATGAAGCCAACTCGCGACGTTTCTCAAAAATGCTTGCGGAACTCTCCGAACACACCCAGTTCATCGCCATTACCCACAACCGCGAGACTATGGCTCAGGCGGGGCTTCTCTATGGCGTAACCATGGCCAAAGATGGCGTGTCCAAGCTCCTCTCCGTCCGGCTCGACCAGGTGGG
>CAYLPD010000019.1:0-22775 GCA_964385515.1 uncultured Bdellovibrionales bacterium | reverse complement strand
CCCGTATCGCTGACTTACCATCCTTGATTTGAGCACAGAGCTTGAGGCATTCGACGAAGGGTGCAAAGCGGGCATCAATGTCATCAATGACATCTTGAAGAATGTTTGAGAGCTTTTCTTTTATTTTGGGCAGGTCTTTCTCATCAATTTTATCGGTCGCTTTATTCAATCGCTTCAACGCAGCACTTGCCCGCACAAGAGGGTCGGCTTCAGCCTTTTTCTTATAGCCTATCCATGAAGTCTTTTTTGGCATAGCTATTTTTGATGCTTGGAAGATTTCTGCTTCTTGTCCAGATAGAGGAGCATATTGAAGAAGTTGAGATAATTGTAGGCTGCTTCGTGAGCCTCTTGGTCAGTCAGCTCACGTCCCTCATTCTTCTTCACCATCTCCTTCATCCATTCAACGCTTCCTTCTGGTGGCTGAATGGGATGATACATACCCGTTCTTATTTGAGGTCGCTAAACTTGCTCGGCTTATATTTCTCCCAATCCTCCTGTTTTACATACAGCATTCGGTAAGCAATTTTCTTCTGACGGCTATTTGCGTCTTCGCACCACTGCCTTAGGCGTTCAATCTTGAGCGGGTCATCTAAATCCTCCCGACCCTTAGTCTCAACAATGCAGATATTCTTCTCATCCGTCTTCACAAAGAAGTCAGGGTAGTAATAGGAGATGGAGCCATCAGCATTCTTGTAGTCAATCTTGAAGTGTATTTCGTAGTAGTTCTTGGCGTAAGAAACCACATCATCACTCCTTTCCAAAAAGTCTGAAAACTCGAGCTCGAAGTTACTATCACCAACAATCTTATTGAATACACTTTTCTTCGGGATAAGGTAAGACCTATCCGTAACAACGAAAGGGCGGCTACTGCTGACTTTGATATAATTCTTGATTTCAGCATCACCCTTATCCTCAATCGTCAGGCTATTTATCTCTTTCTTGAAGGTTTCAATGATTGTCTTCGTTGCTTCGAGCTCTGACAGATTTCTCAAGACGTTGGTATCCTCCAAAACTACAGGCTGCTCAAAAAGATGACCCTGAACGAACTCCTTCACCTTGCCAAAAAGCACATCGTAACAACCGAACAGACGGAGTTCCCGCATAATCGCCTGCGCAAAGAAACCAATGACGCTCTGATAATTTGGCTCTATGTCGGCATCAAGAATTGTCGCGTGGTGGATTTTCCCTTCCACGACTTCCTTGAAAACTATTTCTTTCTGCTCTTGTTCGCTAAAACTCTTCAAGAAAAGCTTTTTGTTGGTGAAACTGGAAACATCCAGCGTATGCAAGTTCTTATACTCGCGTTGGATACGCGGAGTAAGAATGGGTAGCTCAATATCAAGCTTCGGAATGTCTTTCTTTGGGTTCTCTGTATCAACTTCGATAACAATTGGAGTTATTGGCTTCGTCCCAACATCCATCTTCTTTTTCTCCAGAATAACCCCCTCGCTATTGATGGACTTCACGAAATCCATAAAGGCTGGCGTTCCGATAATGCTCACATATTCCTCAATATCGTCTCGCCCAAAAAACATCCGTCGGAGCCCTCTGCCAAGCGTCTGTTCAGGTAAGATGTTTGCGGTTGAAGAATATGCCCGTAGACCGACGATAGTCGTCACATTTTTCACATCCCATCCTTCCTTGAGCATCAAGACCGAGATAATCGCCTTGAAGGGGCTTTCGGTGCTATCTATATCATTCGCCTGTTCCCGAAGCTTGATGAGTTCTTTTGCATCTTTCCCCGATACCTTTTCAGAAATTTCACCACTCTTGTTTGTATGGATAGTCAGCACCGCCCCCTTGAGCTCTGAATAGGTCTTCTCAAGATATTCGGCCACTTCATCACAGTTCTTCGTATCGTCGGTCATTACGAACAAGATGGACTTTTTTCCGGTCTTTTCGAGTTCGTGGTATGTCTTCTTCCATTCAGCCACGCCCAAATCGAGATAGTCTTTATACCGCTCAGAGAAAATTGAGCTCTGCTTCTCCTTGAGTTTAGCCGTGCTTGCCTCATCGGGAACGACTGGATTTTTGACGACACGCTGATGGATAGCCTCTACCAATGGATAGTCAGAAACCGTTTGGACAAATATGCCACCATTCGTATGTTTCGGCGTTGCCGTGACATCTATCTGGAGGGAGAGCGCTCCGTCCTTGAGCTTGAGTCGGTTGTGTATGTCCTGAATGGACTTGAACCACGCAAGCTTTTCGTCGTGAATATGATGAGCTTCGTCATTGATGACGACCAGTTCATCCACATCCCTGACTATTTCCCCCAAATCGACTTTAGACTCGTTTGTTTTCCCGACGGGCTTGGAGCCGAGGAAGTAGTCAGCAGTATCTTCATCATCGGCACTTGCATCCCTGACATCACTCTCAAAAATGCGATGGATATTGGTGAGGAAGATGTTGCCCGTATCCGAGATATGTCCTACCTCGTCCTGCAGATGGAGCGTCACCTGAAAATCATCCTGCCAATTCTGCCCTTCATACCCATTATCAGGAAGGATTGGGTCTTCAAAGAAAATCTTCAGCCCGGAAAAATCAGTCTTTATTCTTTCCAGGACAATAATGTTCGGAGCAATGAGCAAGAAGTTCTTCGCAAGCTTAGAGTTCGGCTCATAGAGTTTGTGGAAATAAGACCACGCTAACACAAGGCTCATCACCTTGGTCTTTCCGCTCCCAGTTGCCATCTTGATGACAAACCGGAGCCAGTCTTCCGGAAACATATTCGGACTCACCCGACCAAGAGCATCAAACTTTATCAAATCGTACTTGCTCTCCACCTTCTCCGCTTCATAAAGCCAGATGACAGTTTCAACCGCCTCTCTTTGGGCAAAGTAATAGCGGAAAGGTGTTGGGATGCCGTTCTTATCAAAAATCTGGTGCTCTTCTTGGAACCACCATCGAAGGAGAGCGCGAGAAGTCTGGCTGACGCCCTGATAATCGCTATCACGCCATTCTTTCACTCGTTTGCGTAATTCTGACACGAGCGGCGGCAGAAGCTTCTCATACCCCTGTTCACGCAAGTCCTCATCCGCAGGAAACCAACGGACACTCGGGTCGAGTATTTCAAACGGATTTTTCGGAAAGTTTTTATGAAGAGCCATTATTTTACATTTAGCATCTTACCAAGCAACTCATTTATAACTGATGATACCGACTCAAGCTCCTTTTTTGTATAACTCCTATCAAGAGTACTCAGTCCTTGCAGGTGTATTTTGTTTCTCAAAGTTCTGATTTTTTCTACCCGCTTGAACGTTTTATCTGAAAAAATACCTATCTTGTGGCAAACATCATTTACCTTTTTGAAATCAGTTGTCTTATCTAACTTGAACTCAGGCCTGACTCTTCGACATATACTCAATCGCTCATTCGCGTTATTATCATAATCTTTTGGAAGAAAATTATGCTTTGTACATTTCCAGTCCTCTAAAATCCCTGTCGCACCATTTCCATCCAATATCTTGTACGCCAATGCCTCTACTATAGAAGCAGCAAGCATTATCGCAACTTTGTAATATCCGCTCCTTGCTCTCCCATTTACTAACTCAGCGTGACGAAACTGCACAGCTATCTGGTTGATATTCCATTCTACATTTTGTCTAAAAGTTTCCATAAACTGCAGTACTGAACCCGCTATTTCTTTTTCGTTACTTTATCCAACGCCTTGGACAAAGATGGTAGACCATTATTTTTGAGATATGTTCCAAGTTTCATATCTGAACGCGCACCGAAATCCACCTTGTAGGCTTTCTCAATTGTTCCAATTCTGGTATCCTCTCTTTTTTTTCTAAACTGACCAGAGGTTGTTTGTTTGCTATCACTCATAAATCTTTCTCTTATACATTTATTTCAATAACCTTAGTTGTGTCGTTTCCAAAAATATCTACTACTTTTACCGCTATCTTATGTTTGCCTTTGGAGAGTTTTTTTGAGGCAGAAGTAAATTCTAGTTTTCTCTCTTTCTTGGTTCGGAAAGACTGCCATTCGTTCTCAAAGATATAATTGCCCGTCCACTCCTCTTCAAACTCAAACAAGTCTTGGTCTCCGCCGTTTTCAAGCAGATTGCCGCCGTGCGTTTTGGGAACGCGGATGATTTCTTTCTTACTCTCGAAATTGAAATCGACTGCCCAATAGTCTACCCAGTCCGTCCAGTTCTTTGTAAGCACCTCACGCTCGACTATATCGGTCTTTTTATCCTTGGAAATCTTGATGACCTGACCATTCTCAATGACCACCTTGCTTCCACCTGATTTCAACTTTTCCTCTACTTCACCAGTGTCATCTTGATTGTAAAAGACGCTAAAATCAGCAAGCTCGATGGCAACCGTTCCTTTCTTCACAATAGGCTTCACTTCAATATAGGCAACATCGTAAAACTTCACCTGGCCCTTCTCGATAGCCCTTTTATCGAAAACTTCCCGAGGGATGACTTTGAACTGCACATCAATGCCTTGGCTCTGCCATTCAGAAAAGTCCATCCCCATTTCCCAATCAAAGCCTAGTATATCCACTTTAGTGATGCCCTTTTCCTTACACTCCTTGATAAGCAACTGCACAAAATCATTGGATACTGGGGCACTCACCGAGCCAATAGCCACCAGTCTATCCCGCTTCTTACCGACGAAGCTCGTAAATGAGTCCACCGGCTCTGCTTTGTAAGCCGAGAGGATAAGCTTCACGAACTCCTTCTCTTTTCGCTCCAGCACCTTTTCTCGCTCCTCTTGGCGCAAATCCATATCCGCACTGACATAGTGCTCTCGCTCATATTTGCCGATATTGAGGATTTCAAAAGCACGGAAGTCCTTGCCTGCTTTCTTGAGCTCTCGCTGCACTCCAATCATCCGCTTCCGTGCAGTATGGATAGCAAATCGTCCCAAGTCTGAACCAATCCATTTCCGTCCAAGCTTTTCAGCTACTGCAAGTGTCGTTCCGGAACCGCAGAAGAAGTCAGCAATAAGGTCTCCCTGATTAGATGAAGACAGAAGTATTCTTTCGAGCAATTTTTCTGGCTTTTGTGTAGGATATCCCTCCGCTTCTAGGGCTTGGGAATTTATTGGATATATGTCACTCCACATATCATCAACAACATCGCCATCCATTTCATCCAAGTACTGGATTTTTTCGGGGGTTCCGTTTGATGTAAACCGAATCCTATTGTTTTTCATTGCCTCATCTATTCTTTCTTGACTCCATATCCAATGTCTTCCGGGTGGAGGAGATATAACCTTACCTCCGAAATCACGAGCTTGGCCAGCCCCCTTTTGTAACATTGAAACTGTTCGATATAGTCGACCTGATGCGTCAGCCTTATAGTGAGACTTGATGTAGTTTGGGTCGAGCTCTGTATATTGGTTGTGAAAAAACGCCTTCTCGCTCTTTCTATAGTAAAGAATGGAGTCGTGAACATTGCCATACCCAATGGATTGGGCTTTTGTAGTTCTGATTTTTTGCCAAACGATTTCATTGACGAAATTTTCCTTACCAAAGAGTTCATCTAGAACCAGACGCATATAGCTGTTCACTCGCCAATCACAATGGACATAAATGCTTCCGTCATCGGCCAAAAGTCCGTGAATGAGCTTCAACCGTTCATAAATCATTGCAATGAAGCTATCCATGCCTCTGCCCCAAGTATCCCGGAAAGCCACCTCTTCGATAACGGATGCCTTTTTGGTAAATTCGTCATCCCCGATTTGAATACTGGTCGAAAAATCAGCTCCAACATCAAAGGGAGGGTCGATATATACCAACTTCAAGCCGCCCTGCTTCTCAATTTCTTTTCGGAGAGCGCCATTCTTGAGCGATGAAAGGATAAGTTTGTTGTCGCCCCAGATAAGCTTATTCGTCCAGCCTTGGATTTGGCGGCCTGACATATCAAACAGTGAACGCTGGAGCTCTACCTTGCCCTCGCTTCTCGGTTCGTCAATCTGTTCAATCGTTTGGAAAGGGAGGACGAGATTACAGGTTTCGTTGGTCTTGCCATTCCAAACAAGCTCCACTTCCCGAGCATCCCCAAAGAGAAGAAAACGGTATTTATCTGGAAGCGGTTTTCCCGCCTCAAGATATTTGATAATGTCACGCTTCTCATTGTCAGAAAGTATCATAGTAATTTTCTTGTAATTTCGTGTTGGCTACTTTGAAAAATCGATATGCCCTGCCAAGAGTTTCTGTATCTCGGTCTTCGGAAATCGGCGGTCTCCTCGTTTCCCGAAGCGGATACACTTTATGAGCCCCTCATTCTCCCACCTGCGCAGCGTATTAGGATGACAATTGAGAACCTCGCAGGCTTGCTTCAAAGTCAAGATTTCAGGCATATTTTCTCGCTTCATCACGCTTGATTTCTGTTCTGCCATAAGTTACCATAACTATACTATAGGATTACGATTACTCCAAAAATTAGGATTTCATCACTATGTTACAGGATGGGGACATCCCAAAAGGTATCGACAGGTTTATCGCAAAAGACAGCTCGCTCAATACCCTTCTAAAAGACATTCGGAGTACCAAAAGGTTTTTAGCCCTTCTTTCAGATACGGAAAAGTATGTCGCGGGAAGGTTGTATTCTGTGCCACTCGAACCAGAAAACAGAAACCTTTTTTCTTTGCTATCGAAACTTGAAATAGTGCATCTGGATACAGACCCACAAAATCATACTATTGAGGGAGTTTTCAGTGGTGATACAATTCAGAAACTCTCTGACCGCATCCAGTGTAGAAAATCTTTTATAAAAAAACAGACTCTTGAGAAGATTGCCGTCCATTTCGGTGAAATCGCTACGGGAATTGAAATTGTCGAACACTTGAAGAGCTGGGGTGTTCCCGAGGGTCTCATTGAATACCCAAACACGAAGTGGCGAACGGTATTTGGTGTCCTCGCTTACTACGCGAACTCGCCCGACCAGGAAGACCACAAGATGCTCCTAAAGGTTATCGCTGAAATCCTTCATCCCCTGCTGTATGACGGTAACTGGGAGCGGTCTCAAACGGCCTGTGAAAACTTCAATAACCATCTTTTTTATGATAACTATGTGGCTCGATGGGCGGTTGGGTCGAAACGATATGTCGTCGAATATGAGCCATCTGAAGCAGATGAGGTTCTTATAGACGCGGAGCAAGAGGAGTATTACGAAACCCTTTGGGCCGAGGAACGCAAGAATGAGCTCGCGTTTTGGGAAAACCCAAAGAATAGGGAGGCGGTTTCCACCCTACGAAAGGCATATCAGACACTCATCAATATTGTCGAGGTATTTTGTGAGAACCCCTCAAAGCCTACAGATGAGCTCAATGACGCCTATCTAAAAACTAAGAGGATAGTTACAGCCATTACTAACACCCTTTGCGCTGATGGAAAGGATATTCTTGATGTGCACGGGACTTTATCTGGTGGCCTCTACTACCCTTTCAGCAACCTTTTTAGCGCTGAAGTAACAGCAAAAAATCGAGGAGAAACTATCAACTGGGATAGCATTCGTCCGCGGATGCACTCCACCTATGGAGACATTGATGGCCTTTTCCAGCAAGCTCAGGGCAGCGATGTTATTTCTACACCCGATACCCAGAAAACGCTCAACGATATTTCAATGCTCCTCTCCCAGACGAGAGAAAAGGATACTCTATCTGCTACTCCACATTCTCAAAAAAAGTCGTCGCTCATTCCAAAACCAGCCAAGCCCCTCATCGCAGAAATCACAGTTGGGGATTTGGGGGCATACAATGACGGCTCTATCCGATACAAGGAAAAAATACTGGAACTACGGGGTCAGCTCAAAGAGCTTTGTCGTCTTTTTATGGCACGGCGGGGTAGGTTGGTTTCGATTGATGACATAAGAGAAGAAATTATCAGTGCCGACAAACGAAAATCGACCTCGAACGCTACCATCTCCAAGTATGTGAGCGAGCTTCACGTTTCATTGAAATTTCATTTCAAAAAAGATGTCTTTATCAATCAAAAGGAGGAAGGCTGGTTCTTCAATCCTTAGATAGCTGCTTCAATTCTGGTTCATAACTGAAGATTGAATGACGACGCTCCCTGATAATCAGGGGGCGTTTAGTTTTGCGCAAATTCGCTAAACGCTCAAATCCAATCGCGATTGGTAATCATCCACTAAGTAAATCTTATGATTACCAAACACCTGAAAGGGGCGGCAGAATTGTCGCCCGAAGAAAAGTACGCAACGACCGACCTCGGTTTGGCTTCTTCCCTCGTGTCTCTGGGGTACGAACTCCATACCCTCGAGCGCACAGTGAACCCGAAGAAAACACGGTTCATCTTTCGACGCGTCCCAACCATTGAAACCAGTGCGACGAGCTACTGGAATGACCGTCTCGAGCTCAACGCCCGAACGCTCTTTGACGCCCAGAAAATGATAAAGAACCGCCTCTATTCGGATGAAGCCGTATGCTAAGCATCGAAGAAACGCGGCGGCTTCTCGGCGATGACACGCTGACCGATGCGGAAGTGTCCGAAATCAGGGATACCTTCCGTATTCTCGGGGAAATCATCTTTGAGCAGTGGCTTTCCGAAAGGAAGGCTCCTGCTCTGCCGGACGAAGCCCTTGTCGAAAAAGAATAGCCCAGAAAATCCATAAATTACACCTCTATGACGCACAAATATAATCCGCGGCTCGTAACGGCTCGCCGGAGCTATACGCCCGAGGAAGTCGCACGACTCTTTGGCATCAATAAGCACACCGTATTTCGGTGGTTCAAGATAAAGAACGGCTTGCGGCCACTGGAAGCCCATAAGAAGCCGCTCATCGTAATGGGCGAAGAAATCCGTCGCTTCCTCACCGTAAAGCGGAAGGAACGAAAGTTTCCGCTCAAGGGAAACGAGTGCTTCTGCCTGAAATGCAAGCGACCTTCTCGAGCCAAAGCCGGAACCGAGAAGACTGTACCGACAGGGAAAACCATAGGAAAAGAACCGAGGAAACAGTTCTTCCGAATAGCGAAATGCGAACGCTGCGGGACAGAGATGAGGCGGCTCGTATGAGACTCCCAAAGGAACTATACGAGTCTAGCTTCTCTCTCATAAATGTCCACTTAGGGATAACTCACCAATAACGCAAAAAAGTATATGTCAAAAGCGAATTACAAGAATGAAATGACGAAGCGCGAGTTCTTCGCCTTCCTCAAGAACTCCGAGCGGTTTTCCGAGAACTCCATCCGGGCGTTCGAGAAGGCGCTCTACTTCTGGGAAGACTTCACCAAGACGGGCGATTTCCAATCATTCGACGACAAGCAAGCAGTCGCCTTCCGCGACTGGCTCAAGGAGAGGAACCGCAAAGGCTCGGAAAATCCTCTCAGTCTGAGCTACTGCTACGATACTTTACGCCGACTGCGGAAGTTCTTCGAATGGCTCTCTCGGCAGCCGAAATCGAAAATCAATGAGACACATATCGGGTTCCTCAACCTCTCCCTGAAAGATAGTCGGGTAGCGACTCGGGCTCGAAAAGTGGAGACACCGACCTTTGAGGAAGTCCTGCAAGTCATCGAAAGCATCAATGGCGATACCGAGGTGGAGAAGCGAGACCGGGCTATCATCGCTCTCACCCTGCTCACCGGCGGACGCATCTCGGCTATCGCGAGCCTGCGGATGAAGAGCTTCGACCGGCGAGGCCTCGTGCTCGAGCAAGACCCCGCTTCAGGAGTGAAGACCAAGTTCTCCAAACTCATCACGACCGCCCTCTTCCCTCTGCCAGACGAAAAGCCACTCGCCTATTTTCTGGAATGGTTCGACTATCTGGAGAAGGTACGAAAGTTCTCGCCAAGCGAGCCGCTCTTCCCAGCTACGAAGCGAGAGCAGGGGGAAGAAAATGTCAGCTACTACAGCACAGGAACCGTGGAGCCAGTTTTCTGGAGCAATGCTTCTTCAGCTCGGAAAGTGTTCGAGAAACGCTTCAAAGGTGCAGGCGTCCCCTATTTTCACCCGCACACATTCCGCCATCTTATCGTGAAGGAGTTCATCAAAGCACGGCTCACCGAAGAAGAGAAGAAGGCTATCAGTCAAAACCTCGGTCACGAGGATGTGGGGACAACATTTGGCTCCTACGGATACGGAAAGCTCCCACTCGATAAGCAGATTGAGGCCGTGCGTGGTATCCGTTTCAGTTATCCAGAGACCGACCAGGTCATTAGCGATATGAGCGACGCATCGATAAAGAAGCTCGCTAAAATCTTGAAAAAGGAGTTGGCAGAAAGCGAAAAATGAGGCATAATAAATGTGCACCCAACGTACCAATTCCACAAGAATTTTGTTTTTTGTCGCCGAAAAGGCGGTTCTGCCGACAAAAGCCATTCTTGTGGTGTATGTTGGGTGCCAGAACCGCCTTTTGAGTACCCAAAATTATGAAAGGGATAATCTATACGCGTGTATCAAGCGATGAGCAAATAAAAGGGACTTCTCTTGATTTCCAAGAAGAGATTTGCCGAAACTATTGCAAAGACCGAGGGATTGAAATTCTCGCCGTCTTCCGAGAAGAAGGAGCCTCGGCTAAATCAGCCGACCGCAAAGAGTTCCTGCGAGCTATCGAGCTATGCCGGAAAAAGAAAGGTGACATCGGAGCATTCGTCGTCGCCAAAGTGGACAGGTTTGCCAGAAATACCGAAGACCATTTCTATGTTCGCAAGATGCTCATAGACTATGGCGTGACGCTCCACTCTGTTACAGAGCCTATCGGCAATAACCCGACGGAAAAGTTCATCGAGACCGTGCTGGCTGGAAGTGCGGAGTTCGATAATGCCGTCCGTCGCCAGCGTTGCGTGGACGGAATGATTTCACGGATAAACCAAGGCATCTTTCCGTGGAAGCCTCCTATTGGCTATACCTGCGGACACGCTAAGAAGCGAGGCGAGAAGAAAAATGAGCCTGATAAGCCCGATGAGAACATCTTTCCTATCATCCAGCGCGGTCTGAAAGAATATGCACGGGGGCAAGTCTCTCAAACAGAACTTGCGCGACTTTTCAATGAGTGGGGGCTTCATAAGTACCGCGGAAGGAAAACTTCCGTGCAATTCGTAAGTGGGCTCCTTTTCCGGCATCTGAAATTCTATGCGGGCATCATCGCCAACCCGTGGGCAGATAATGAAGAAGTCAGGGGACGTCACAAACCAATGATTACAGAAGATGAGTATTATCAAATCCAAGGTAGGATTTCCGGTAAAGGAGTGAAAATCATCCGTCACAAAGTAAACCCCGCTTATCCCCTACGAAAAACCATTCTCTGCGGGGAGTGCGGCAAAGCGGTCACGGCCAGCACTTCGCACGGCGTGGGCGGTGCCTATCCTTACTACCACTGCTTTACCAAGGGCTGCCCTATGTACTGCAAGAGCCTTTCTGTGGACAAGGTAGCAGAAGACTTCGTAAAGAAGCTACAAGAAATCACCCCGAAGAAAAGTTTTCTTGCGGTGTTCAATGCAACCGTCCTCGACCTCTGGAAAGAGAAGGGTGGATATTTCGAAGCTGAAGCCAAGCGATATGAAAAAGAAGTCGCACTCTTAGAAGAAAAACGGAAACGGATATTCGAGATGCGAGAAGACGGCTCCTACACGAAAGAGGAGTTCGCTGAACGGAAAGCTGAAATAGAGAATGCGCTTGCAGCCGCCCGCATCTCACGCAATGAGTCACGGATAGAGCAGTTCGATATGGAAGCAGCCGTATCTTACGCAGAACGCTATATAACCAATCTGGGAAGGCAATGGATTGATTTACCGCCTCATCTCTATCCTCGGTTCCAAAAACTGGTTTTTCCCGAGGGAATACCCTATATCAAGGGAAAGGGATTTGGAACTGCCCGCTTGGGGCTTATCTTCGAGATAAGCGAGACAGTTGGCGATAAAAAATCCGATGTGGTGGACCCGGCGAGAATCGAACTCGCGCCTCTGCAATGCGAATGCAGCGTTGTACCACTTAACTACGGGCCCGAAACGGAATAGTTTCCAGAGTAAAACAACGGCAGTATAGGCCGGAAAGGACGAAAAAGCAAACTACCGGTCCCATAGAGTATCTGGTAGACTGAAACGGTAATACTGAGAGGAACTGTCACACTATGCACAAGATCACCCCAGAGTATCTCGCCCGAAATCTCGCCACAGTCATCGGTCTTGTCCTCGTCTGGCGCGGCATCTGGCACCTGCTCGACGGTATCGACAATTTTTTCTTCGCGGGTAGCCACTTCTGGACGGCTATTCCCGGTGTCATCATCGGACTCATCATCCTCTATCTCCCCGACAAGGACTTGAAGGAAATTGAGAAACTCTAGCCCTCAAAGGTGAGCATTCGGGGGTGTTTCTGAACATTTCCAATGTATTCTCGACAGCGCGTTTTTTCTACAACGTTTCAAGCGTCTGGATATCCTGTTTCAGCACAGTGTCGTTCTCACCGAAAAGAATTTTTGTCCGAAACTTTTTCCCCGCAAGAAAAATCGGAAACCAAAATCGGTCGCCCGACCACATGGTATCGTAGGGAATTGCATCAACCGGAAACCACTTCGGCCGCATCTCTTCAGTTTCTATCGGTACACCCCTAAAGTCCGTGATTCGGAACACGTGCACTTCCAGAATCACGCCGCGTTTCTCTTCGAATTCGAATTCGTGTACCCCCACCTCCTCCATCGCCGTAATGACAATACGACACTCTTCCTCAGTTTCCCGTCGTGCAGCGTCATCAAGGCTTTCGCCAGTTTGCACTTTGCCGCCAAAACCATTCCAACGCCCCGCACCAAAACCTCGCTTCTTCATCCCAAGGAGAATCTGTTCATTGCAGACGACGAGGGCAAGCGTCAAAAGTGTTCGATTCATGGCCCCTAGTATATCACCACCGGCGTGCCAACGGGCGCCCATTCATAGACTCGCCGAGCCGGACCAATCCCGAGCCGCATGCAACCATGTGAAACCGGTGTGCCCAAATGATTTGCGCCCTCTTTGTATCCGCCCGGCCACTCAGGGAGTTCATGAATGCCATACTTTCCGTCCGGTGTAATCGCTTGCCAATAGGGCATATAGAGACTATAGGCCTTCGACCAAGGACGCGCAGCCTTGTTCTGGATAGCATACCTCCCACGCGGCGTTTCCATCCCCCGTTTACCCGATGAGATCATATACGCATCCAGTACCCGACCATCCTCAAAGAGCACCATCACTTGGGCTTGGAGATTCACATCAATGTATTTCCCCACGGTCTCTTTCGCTCGGGTAAACCGTTTGGCTTCCGAAATACGAGTTGAGAAATCCAGACTAGGTTTGGATGGTTTGGGGGGAAGCGTTCTGAATTTTATTTCCCCGAGCGATCGATACGTTTCGTCTGACTCACGGCGCCACCGGAGCTGCATGCGCAACGTATACTCCTTGTCAGGCAAGAGTTCACTCTTCGGCAAGATCTCAAAAGTGGTCTTCTCAGGATTATTCTGATAGACGACATCAACGTTGGGATCAAACTGAAAATCAATGTAGAAATCCTTCACAGTTCGATCGAACGCAATCCGAATCGGATCCTCCACTCCAAGGAGTACATCTTGCGTTTGATCAGCCGGTGTAATCGATACAATCCGTGGAAATACTGGTCCAGCTACAGAGAAAGAAAAACTCGGCATCTGAACCCACCAGTGTGTCCTCCCCTGGCCAATAGAGAGCTGATACGTAGTATCAAACGACCAATTCTCCAGCGGCACGATAACCAGTCGCTTACCAAAATCCTGCCACTCCACCTGAAATGGAATTGTCGGCTGAAAGCTAATATTCCCCGCGAGACTGTCCGGACGAACGGCCTGAGAAAAATCGACAACCACCGGCTCACGCGGACCCGTCAGCGCCTCCGCTGTGAGCGTCGCTGTCACCGGTGTATGCCGCCATTTTTCAAACGCCCCCACTCCACCGACAAAGAGCGCCAGGGTAAAAAAGAAGAGAAACCAGAAGAGAATTGAAAGTGAACGACGCATACAAATACTACTCCTGTTCCGGTTTAAGGTCACCCGCAGTAAATCGATTCCTCGCCGTGAGATGCCAGTGGGACGGATCCGTTGCATAGATCGCATCAAACAGCTTCTTGGCTGCTGGCGTGTAGAGTTTCGGATAGACGCCTTGCCTTCTTTGCTCCGTCCAAGTTTCGGTAAGTTTCTGTCCGAGAGCCGCCTGTTCCGCAATTTCCATATCAACATCGAGCGTGTCTGCATCTTTCACGATCTTTGACTCGAGACATTCACGCTTTTCATATTCCTGCTGGAGCACCAACATCTCTTCGGCTAGAGAGGTATCATGGAAAATATCAACGCACGCCTGATGCACATCTTGCTTTGTGTACAACCGAGAAATATAGTGGGTATCACCCGTCCGACTCTCACTGAGATCATGAAGTAATGCCATTTTCAGGATTTTTTCCCGATCCGCTGTCTCTTCATGTCGCGACAAAATAAGTGCGATCCAAGCCACCCGAAAGGTGTGCTCAGCATTGTTGGCGAGAGTACCGCGAAAGAATTGCTTCCACGCCCGATCGATGAACCGGAAACAGCCTATTTCGTAGAGAAAATCAACATCACGCTTCATAATCCTTTACATGAATCAAATTATCAGTGGGCAATTCTGCATTCATCGAGACCGGACGACAATCATTGACTCTCAGTGATCACCACGGTGGCAAATGGACTCACCGAGTCCCAGCGAAGTGATGCTCGACGCAAGCCCACTGATAGATTCCGCCCCAAACTACTCAACTACTCAAAGAATTCATAGTGTCATTCAAATAATTGTTTTTCTTCTTTTCTCAAAAGTGCAATCAGGTCATCAAAATACGGTTGAATCTCCGGTGAGAGCGTGACCTTGTCTTTTTTACTCTTGTAGAGCATTTCCAGCGTGATGCCTTTTTCCTGCCAAGTTCTACCTCCGTCGAGATAAATCTTCAGGATCGGCTCGATCTTGTCGAGCGCATAAACGAAGCGGCTCTCAGCATCTTCCTTGGTCACATACCCACGAATTGCCGCGTGCATCTCGGGGACTTCCGGGAATTCGGCGAGCAGACGTTCGGCCGCCAGACGTTCGCGTTCGGGTTTCGAGGCGAGCAGTGCCTGGTCCTCGCTGTAGAGATAGGTATCGCCAGCATACACCTCAACCAGATCATGAGCCAAGGCATAGCGGAAAACAAGGTCCCGATCGAGTGGCAGCTGCTCAGTATCCAGTATATACCAAGCAAGCATGGCGAGACTGTACGAGTGCTCGACATCGTTTTCCCAGCGCTTCGAATTCCTCACCCGGATGACGCGTTCAACCGCCTGAAGCTCGCCAAGAACCCGAGCAAATGAAAGCAGACTATTCAGGCTTTGGCTCCCCCCTCCATTTGACGCTTGCATAGACGCTATAGCTTCAACTCGAAGGTAAGCACCTTGATGGGTGTATCCCAATTCACGTTTTCTCCATAATACTCCCGAAAGGTCTCGAGCATATTTTCCCGGCTCGGATATGGATTGTGACCATCAAAGTCTGCCTCAACGATATCTCCAAATCTTTTTTCATGCATCGCCGTCACGATGGCAACCGCAATCGGTTCACCGGTGTCAGCATGTACGAACTGAACTTCGTCTCCCCTACCGAGATTCTTCTCATCAAACATCCTCCAAGTTTTTGTCTTCTTCCCTTGGAGAAGATCATTGATCAAAAAAGGTTTAAGTTTGAGCGTTTTCATCAGGAGAAAGATTATGCCCCGTGACACTTCTTGTACTTTTTGCCACTGCCGCAGGGACAGGCATCGTTGCGACCGACTTCATTTGCATTATGAATAGGGGTCTGTGATTCCGATGATTTCACGTTTTGTTCCCTGCCTTCGGGACTGACACCCGCAAACTGTGGGGTTGTATCCGACGCGCCCCGGTACTCAATCGCCTGCGGAACCGACGACGTAACGCCGGCATGCAACGGCGTAATTTTGAACAAGGTAATGAGATAGGTCTTGCGGACAGTGTCCATCAGTCCCACAAAGAGATCATAGGCTTCCCGTTTGTATTCGATTAAAGGATCGCGTTGGCCATACCCCCGCAGCCCAATCCCCTGACGCAGGTAATCAATCTCGTCGAGATGGTTCATCCAGAGCGTATCAAGCGACTGGAGAAGGAGGTACCGCTGCAAGCGATTCCAGTCTGTCGATCCAATCGAGGCATCCTTGGCAGCAAAGACGCGCTTCGCCTCACCGACAAGGTATTCTGTAATCGCTGATTTTTTCTCTGGCTCAGTCCGAGAACGATCATCACGGATGTGTTCGAGTTTCGTCCGAACCGCCTGATCGTCGAGCTCGGTAAAAAGGTTGTTGGCTTCACTCACAATGTCGGCGATATTCCACTCCCCCTCATCTCCAGCCGTATGAAATCCAACCACTCGTTCAAATTCATCCGCAACTAGAGCCAGTGTCGTATCACGATATTCTACAGTTTGAAGCCATTCGAGACGTTTCTTGTACACCACTTCGCGTTGTTTGTTCATGACATCATCGTAGTCAAGAACATGCTTTCGGATATCAAAATTGTAACCCTCAATCTTTGACTGAGCGCTCTCGATCGTTTTTGAAACGAGACCATTTTCAATCGCCTCATCATCTGGCAGTCCGAGTGAGGTCATCATGCTCTTCATCCGGTCGCCACCAAACCGTCGCATCAGTTCATCCTCAAGCGAGACATAGAACTGCGACACACCTGGATCGCCCTGCCGCCCTGCCCGACCGCGCAATTGATTATCGATACGTCTCGCTTCATGCCGCTCGCTGCCGATGATCATCAGGCCACCGACCTCTTTCACGCCCTCTCCGAGTTTGATGTCCGTACCGCGACCCGCCATGTTTGTCGCGATCGTCACTGCTCCCCGCTGCCCCGCACCTGCGACGATTTGGGCTTCTTTCTCGTGATTCTTGGCATTCAAGACCTGATGCGGTACGCCCTCGCGGGTGAGAAGCGCCGAGAGGTATTCGGACTTCTCAATAGCGATCGTCCCGATGAGCACCGGCTGTCCCGTCGCATGCACTTCCTTTACTCGTTTTGCAATGGCCTGAAACTTGGCTGTTTCAGTTTTGTAGACTACATCCGGCAAGTCCTTCCGCACCATCGGTCGATGAGTTGGAATCTCCGTCACATCAATCTTATAGACCTTGGCAAATTCTTCAGCTGATGTCGACGCTGTCCCCGTCATCCCCGCGAGTTTGGCGTAGAGTCGGAAATAGTTCTGAAAGGTAATCGTTGCGAGCGTTCGGGATTCGCGTTGGACCGCGACGTGTTCCTTGGCCTCAATGGCTTGATGCAGTCCTTCGCTATAGCGCCGCCCGGGCATTGGTCGCCCAGTAAAATCATCAACGATAATCACCTCACCATCCTTGACCACATAGTCACGATCGATTTTGAAGATGATATTGGCTTTGAGTGATTGTTCAAGGTGATGGACATACTGCACATTACCCGTCGCATAGATATTTTCCATCCCGAGAAGCTTCTCGACATGTTCGACACCACTATCCGTCAGCGTCACGACTTTCATTTTTTCATCCACCGTGTAGTCAGTCTCCGCCGAGAGCCGCGGCACGATGCCAGCAAAACGCTCATACAGTTTGGTTGACTCACTGTCTGGAGCAGAGATGATGAGCGGGGTTCGCGCTTCGTCAATCAAGATTGAGTCCACTTCGTCAACAATGGCAAAGTTCAGTCCGCGCTGAACCCGATCGTCCAGAGAGGCGACCATGTTGTCCCGCAGATAATCAAATCCGAATTCATTGTTCGTACCATACGTGATATCAGCCGCATACGCATCCCGCCGACTGATGGCAATCAAGTTTTCCATTTCAACCGACACGGCATCGGTATCGGTGCTGGTCGGCTCGAAACGATACGAAACGCCCTGTCCCAAAATACACGCCGTTGAGAGACCGAGGAAGTGATAGATCCGGCCCATCCAGTTCGCATCGCGCTTGGCCAAGTAATCATTCACTGTCACAACATGCACTCCCTGGCCCGTCAGAGCGTTCAGATAAATCGGCAAGGTCGAGGTGAGCGTCTTGCCTTCGCCAGTTTTCATTTCTGCAATCGTACCGTGATGCAGGATGATGCCGCCGACGAGCTGCACATCAAAGTGTCGCTCCCCGATTGTCCGCCGGGCGGCCTCCCGAACTACTGCATAGGCTTCCGGCAAGAGACTGTCCAGTGTGGCTCCCTGATTGAGACGCGTCCGAAATTCATCCGTCTTCGCCCGAAGTGCCTCATCAGAGAGCGCGGTTATCTGAGCATCACAGTGATTGATCGCCTCGACGAGAGGGCGAACCTTGGCAATTTCGCGCTCATTGGAACCGAAAAGTTTCTGGAAGAAAGACATACCGGAAAAGTATTAGCGGATAGGGTTTAGTTCCTAGGGAGGGCCGTGGGCAGACCAAGAAACTCCCCTGAATAGAGCCATTTTATCAGAGAAAAAAGGGAGGGTCAAAGTCCGAAATACCCCCGACTCTCCGTTAACTTCGATTCAGTATTGACCGGAGACAAAGAAATGAAGCGACAAAAACATGAAAGCAACAAGCGCTCAATTCGCGGTGAATGAAATATCAACACAAATCGCCACGTACGAACGCAACAACCAAGAGACGCACCAAAACCCTAAAATCGGGCCGATTCATCGACGACAAGTTTTTTCTTGATTGAGCGCAGACCGCGACGCTTCAGATCACGGCTCTTGCCTTTGGTTTTGGCCAGCTGCGCTTCAAGTTCATCAATGGCGATATCCAGTGATCCCTCGATACTCTCCGAGATATCTTCGGCGCGATAGAGATTATGAGGTGTCTTCACCATCACTTCCACTCGAAACTTTCCCTTTTTGTCCCGATCCACTTCTACTTCGATCTGCGAAACCGGATCCACCAACTTTTCAATCCGGATGAGGCGCTTTTCGATATACTCACTCTTGGATTCATCAAGTTTGACCCCTCGCTGGAGAAACCGTGTCATACATGTGACATTACTGGTTACCTTCCCATCTTACACTATCCGCCTACAGCCCCTGGTACACATTGGAGATATTGGACAAACCCGACAGGATAAAGGGCACCGCAAACATGAGGATGATGAGCGGCAAGAGTACTACTGCCAGCTGGAGCACAAAACTCCACAGCATATACTTCCGTGTCTTCTCGACCGATGCATACAACGCTTGCTGACTTTCAGCGAGAGCATCTAGCTTCGCTTGGATATCGGGCTCCATATACTTTGAAGTATACCACTCGACCAAAAAGAAGAAAGGAGGTTCGTGTGCAGACGAATCCTCCCTTGAAGTTTCCCTCCTAAACCGGTTTCGGTTTGAGGGTATCGCGAAAATTCTGGACCGAGAGCTGAATCACAAAGTCGTCCCTTTGACTCGGAACCCTGAATGTCACCATTTCTTCGTTCCCCTCCCTTGTACAGGCGACAATGTGCACCCGCACCCCGCTTGGGAGCTGATACACAGCTCCCGGTGAAAAGGAGGGTGCGACCGATGATTGCTCTGGGGTCACCCACTCCGAGCTTACAAGCTGTGCACTCTGTACACTCACTTTTACTTCCCTCCTTCAGCCATTGACTATTCGCCTATTCAAGCGTTCACCAGACAAGAAACGATGTGTCGTTTTCCGATCACTGAAAGACGCGCTCCGGACGCAACGCGAGAAACTCACTGACCAGCAGGTCAGAAACACAGGCTATTCCTGCTGATTCCAAAACGAGAATTACCTCTTCGGTATCCCAATCGATTACGATGGCTGTAATCCTGACGGTCTCTCCACTCGGAAACTGATACTTCTGGCCGACGACGAAACGTGGTGCTACCGCCGGAACTGTTGGTACTCCAGAAACAACCTGCAAATGAGAGTAAAACACGGAATAAACCCCCTCTGTAATCAACCACCTGATTGAAAGAAATGGAAAATAACTACGAGGGCCATCATAGCCCAAATAGTATGTATGCGCAAGGGTCAACAGACTTCCCAGCCGAACCGCCAGCACAAAAGAAAAGAACGGCAGCCCGAGAGCCTCCGTTCCAAAGTGTGTTTCAATTAGCGACTCTTGTGGCCCAAGTGACTTTCTTCGGAGCCCTGACTATATCTCCTTCCGATTAGTCATCGTGCTTGTCGTGATCGTCGTCCCGGTCGTCATCGTGGTCATCGCTCTCGTGCCCATTGTTATGATCGTACTCGTCATCCCGGTCGTCATCCTCGTGATGGTCGCGGTCTTCACGCTCCGGCTTACACTTGCCAAGCGTGTCACCGTGTTTGAGATGAGCTGCGACCGCTGGTGCTGCAACCTCAATCGTCTGCTTGTTGTGGCAGATCTTTACTTTGTCATGCCCGTAACCGGCAAAGGCTGCGTTGACCAGCGATGATGCCGAGACGTCGGTAAAAGCAAACACTGCCATTGGTATTGCCACCAGCAAACCGCCCAGTGCTTTCTTCACGTTCGAGGTATTCATATTTGTTTGCTTTGAGATTATCACTACAAAAGTAGTATATGTGATAGTCGATGAGAACGCAAGGGGAACCCGCCACACTCGTGGCTATCATACATATTTGTGGCTTATATAAGCCTATTTTTCCAGTATTTTGAGCATTTTCAGAGTGGGGGTAGAGAGGGTGGGCACAGCGCTCTCCGCCAACATATCCTCCCAGTTTTTCCCTGAATCTGGTCCCGGAAGGTGGCCAATTTCAGTTGAGTATTCGGTCCACTGCGTCAATCCCCGTTCCGAGTATGGAACCGCCGGATTGGCCACAATCAGGATATGCGTTATTCCACGTTCACGGAGCCCGGCGACAAGTGCCTCTCTCGACAATGCCTCAGCTGTTCGGATGAACCAGTCCAGCCCACGGTATTCCGGATCAATCTCTTGATCGTAAATCTGGCCAATCTCGACACTGCGCCCAGCGATGATGTGCTCAGGGCCAAAGAAAACACTGGTGGGATTGGCCGTGATGCGATTCGCCGCAAAGTCGAGTGAGAAGTACATATGCCAGGGCAGCACCAACACGTTCGCATTCGAGGGCAGAGCATCAATCATCACTTTGGCTTCAAACCACGCATCCGGATACCACACCGGAGCGAGCTGACCGCGCGCCCCACCCCACAGATGCGAACCGTACATCACCGGAACCACGAGGATGACAATCGCGAGAAATGACTCCAAACCGACATTCCTTCGTCTCACCCAGGAAAGCAGTGCGTCCACGCCCGCGCCAGCAAACACCGCGTACGAGAGCGCGAGCAGTCCGACAATCTTGTGACTGTCACGCAACCCGTTCCAAAAAGGAATGTGTTCATAAAGCAACATGTTCAGCGACCGAAAGGGTGTCTCGGCGACGCCCAGCGCCGCGACATATGCCGCACCGCCGAGGATCAACAGCAGGGCTGCCGAAAAACGGGTTTCCCGTTTCCGGAGCAGTTGACCGATCCCCCACACGATAGCCAACCCGATACACGTTGCTGCAATCCAGAAACCAGTCTCCCCTTGCGGCCAAGCAAAATAATATCCCCACACCAAGTCCTCGCCCCAGAATCCCCCGAACGCCGCGACATTCACCATGACCGGGACTGTACCATTGGCAGCGGCGGCAAACGCCGCGAAATGTGTTTCATCAAAACGGGCTTCAAGTGGAGCGATCCGAGCGAACGCGGGCATAATCCAATAGGCATTCACAACGATAAATCCCAGTATCGCCATGATCAAAACCCGGATACTGTTTCGGGCTTCACGCGTTTCACCCCGATACCAAGAGCGGATGCTCCCAGCCGAGAGCCAGAAAACGGAAACCATGACCGCGAGGTAGAGGAAATGAACCGAACACAGGCCAATACCGGTGAGGACAAGTACGAGACGCAGCGCCCCACGCCAGTTTGGCCGGGCCGACAGTGGCAGGAGCGTCGCCAGGAGCAGCGGCAGCAGCGCATAGCCCAAGAGATGGAACCACTGACCCGCGAGGAGTCGCGAGTAGACAAACGGATTGAGCGCGTAGACGCCCGCCGCAAAGGCGCGCGGCGCCACACCGGAAATAAATGGCAAAAATCGATACGGGACGAAAAAGAGGAGAAAGAACAGAACGATCAGCAACAGTTTCTGTACCAGCCAAGCCGGCAGCAAGACTGACAGTCCATACAAGAACACGCGGAGAAGAAAGGTGTTGTTGGGCGTATCGACCGACCAACCAAAGGACAGCTCCGGCGTCCAGATCATGTCATAGGAGAGGATGTAGCCCGGCGCGAGCATCCCCCACAGCAAGAAGAGAGCGAGTCCGAGAGAGACCAGCGCCGCACCGTATTTTTGCATGCAACTGTGAATCATAAATCAAGCTTGCGACGACGAATCGGCCTCCGGGATTCAATCGGCAGCCCTCCCATTGACCCCACCGAAAGAGGCCGCATGTTCACTGGTTTTGGTTGAAACGACACCTGGCGTACCCGAGGGAGCACAGCATCCGTCACTCGCTCCCTCCCCGCTTCACCTCTACTCTCACGCCGATACTCGATGATCTGGAGCGTCACCACCATCACCATGAGGAAGTACACGTACACCGCCAATTGCTCGGCCTTGGCATCAGCCCCAAAAGACTGCGCAATCGGAATCGCGACGAGAAAGGCAATCGCTATGCCTCCCAGGATACGCGCATCCAGACGAAATGCCCACCAGAGGAGAAAGACCGTCCACAGGAACGCATCACGAAAATCAATCGTCAGCCACAGCGTCAACGCAACTATCGCGATGACAGTCTTGAACGCCCGATCTTTGATGTGAGATCTATTACGAAACATT
>CAYLPD010000018.1:0-23500 GCA_964385515.1 uncultured Bdellovibrionales bacterium | reverse complement strand
GTGGGGCAGCGATCAATACGGTGGAAAGCTACACAGCAGCGATTGATGGGAACGCCCTCCTCACGGTCTATGCCGAGAGCGATGGAGCTGGGGGGATACAGAACAGCGGTGTTGGAATCGGAACGACGACTCCCAATGCCAGGCTGGGTGTTCTCGGCACTAGTACAACCGGGACAACTACTCTCATATCGAACACTTCCGTCATGACCACCACCGGTAAGCTCCTCGATCTCACCGCCAATGCCGCCACCACGACCACCGGATTGTTGACTCTGAACGCAACCGGTCTTACTACGGGGTATGCGCAAGTTTTGAATGTAGCCGGTACCACGACGCTCACCACTGGCGGTGCTCTCAACATTGACGGCCCGACTGGAGCTGCCACGATGAATGCCACTACCGGCCTGCTCAATATCTCGAGTACTGGAGCGATCACGAATTCAACGACTGGCGCTGGTTCCGGCACTCTCTTCCAAGTGACTGGCAATGGTGCCATCACTCCGACACTCGCTTCTATCTCCGACACTTCCGTCATGACCACCACCGGTAAGCTCCTCGATCTCACCGCCAATGCCGCCACCACGACCACCGGATTGTTGACTCTGAACGCAACCGGTCTTACTACGGGGTATGCGCAGAATATCAATGTGAATGGTGCCGCCGTGCTCACTACCGGTGGAGCGATCAATATTGCTGGTCCAACCGGAATCGCCAATATGACTGGTGGTACAGGGCTTGTCCGAGTCGCTTCGACGGGGGCAGTCACGGGAACGACTGGTGCTGGGACACTGATGCAGCTTGATGGTACCGGGACATTAACCGCAACACTTGCTTCAATCACGGACACCTCTGTCATGACTACGACTGGTTCTCTTCTTACTTTGACTGCAAACTCGGCCACCACGACCACCGGATTGTTCCAGGTGAATGCCAACGCCCTCACCTCTGGCTCCGCTGTCAACATTGCGTCTTCCTCTACCGCCTTCACCGGTGCCCTCGAAACCATCACGCTCTCTGGATCAAATGCCGCCAACACCGGTTCCCTCCTCTCCCTCCAAAACACCGGCACCCTGAATGCCAATACCTCTCTTCTTATTCAACACGAAGCCACGGGCACCGGTAACCTCGCATTCCGCGTCAACGATGTCGCGGCTGACACCACCCCCTTCGTGATTGATGGAGCTGGGAATGTCGGCATTGGAACAGCCGCTCCTACCACCCTCTTTGAGCTCTACGGTACCGGCTCCACCGATGCCATCGCCACCCTCACCGCTCCCGATACCACCTATGATCCCATCATGAAGTTCCGGACGGGCAGCTCTCCCGCCGTCCAGTTCACCCTGGGTGTCGACAACTCTGACTCTGACAAGTTCAAGATCTTCTCAGGTGATGGCCTCGGTGGCGGAGATGAATTCGTCATTGATAGTAATGGCACCACCACCATCGCCAACCTTAATCTGGGAGCGACCACCTTTGATGAGAATGCGGGGATTGTTTCCTGGATTGATATGTCGGTGACGAGTGGGGCAGCGATCAATACGGTGGAAAGCTACACAGCAGCGATTGATGGGAACGCGATGCTCACGGTCTATGCCGAGAGTGATGGAGCTGGGGGGATACAGAATAAGGCTGTTAATTTATTCGACGGTTCAGTCAATGCTAAATATCTCTCAGCCAATTTCGGGACAGCGATGTATGGAGGTGCGTTTATCGACGCAAATTCGTACTATGGGCAAGAGTTCTCATCTGATACGACAGCTGGGGTTACGGCTGATGATGCGACAGTGGTCGGTGATGACGGAAAGTGGTATTTCGATACAACTGATACCGCTGCCTCATATACACAGGCCGACCAGATCAACGGTTATGGTCGGGTGGCAGTGACTACGACAGCAACTGACATCGCGGGTGGTGTCTTCTTTGGTGAAGCACAGAATAATCTCAGCCTTGTCTTTGCTAAAGCCAACTTGCCAGTGGTGCAGATGAAACTCCGGAATACTGATGGCGGTACAACCGGTAATGATGTCGTGTGGGGGCTCATGGATCAGGCAACCTCAACTGCTACAGATAACACACTTCCGGCGAATGGTATTTTCTTCTGGAGTAATAACACCACAACATGGACAGGTGTCGTGCGAAGCGGTGGTGTGAATGTTGGCACTGCGACGTGTGGCACGCAGAGCACGACGCAATTCGCTGTTGGTCGGATTGAGGTGATTTCGGCAACATCTGTCAATTTCTGGATGGATACGGATGTCTCCGATGGTGTCAATATGCAACTTTGTGGTACTGTATCTGGAGCCAACCCGACCGCCGCTCTCGGTCTCGGGGCCTACGTTGTCCATACAGGAACAACCGCGACGAACGTCGATGTCGACTATATGCGCGTGTGGCAAGATGACTCACTTCCTGGCTCGGTGGTGACGTATCCGAAGTCCGCAAAATCAAGTCTTGAGCCGACACCACCTTCACCGCTCGATCAACTGACAGAGAAGGTGAATCAACAAGAAGACCGAATCGCCGAGTTTGCTCTCCAGACAACTCAAGATGTTACGACGCTTTCTGAACTTCAATCGAGCATCGACGAACAACTCACGCTCGCGAGTACAAATCTGACTGCACTTGCAGCTACCGATACACGTTTTGAAGCTAAGCTTGCCGAACATGACCTATATTTTGCTCGTGACCTGGCGAGACTGGATGCGTTTGATGTCGCGGTTACTCAGATCAAACTCGATCAGAATACTCTAGCGGCCAATCTTGCCAATATTCAGTCCGATATGGTGACGCTCACGACACAGGTGGGGACACTGACTGAGTTCTTCAATACGTTTGATCTAGGCAACATTATCATCAAGGATGGACTCGGCAATGTTGACCTTCTTGGAGGTGCCCTTCGAGCAAAATCGATTGCGACCGGAGGGATTACCATTGAAGTTTCTGATGCTGAGGCACCAACCATCGGCACTGCGACTGTGTTGCCGGTAGAGACAGATGTGGATAATGACGGCAGAGATGACAAGACGGGTTCAGACGGTAGGAGTGTTGAGATTCGGACCAAAGCCATGATTCCGATGGTGAATGGATCGCGCATCTTTACGAGCTTCAAAGGCAACCCAAATGGTTTCAGCTGGATCGAAAAGGTTCGTGACGAGGCTGGTGATTACGTTGGATTCAAGATCCGACTCTCGGATCAGGTGACACAGGCTGTGAAAGTTGATTGGTGGCTCATCGAGCAGAAGGATACATTCGCTGAAACTCCCTAACTAAAATGAATCACAAGTATGCGCTGACAGGACATAAAAAAAACCGGCGTGCAGGGACCAGTCCGGTAGTGTACTGAACAGAAAATATGGTCATGTCCCTGGAGGGGGCGGAAGCGCGGACACTTCTCCTCTCCTGGGACAGGAGCATACCACCTGTTCAACATCCAGAGGACTCTCAATATATCCTTCTCTGGGTGAAGACATTCCACAAAAGGCGCTTTTTCGAGAGGCGCTTTTTGTGTCACCTTGTATGATAGTGGAATGTATTGCTTTCTGGCAAACTGACAAACATTTCGATGAGTTGCGATCTAAGAAAAATGGATCTCTGCGACGTATGAAAGGGGGATCGAGGAAGGTCGCTAGTTGTGAGTCGTCGGCTCCTGTCATTGACTGGGTTTCTTGCGTCGTCATTTCAGGTATCGTATAATGGGCCTATTACTGAAATAATGTAACATCCTACGTATGCAGGAATCAGAGAAGCCGTCCTTTGCACGTTTTGGTAGTCAGTCAAATTTTCCTACCGCCAATGATCGATCAAGTGAGGCTGTATCTCGCGTTGAGGTATCCCCTCGGCCAAAAGTAACGAGAGGGAGCTTGGCTCCTGAGGTGCGGACATCACGAGCGTTTGATTTTATTATCACAGCGGTTCTCGTACTCGTTTTTTTCGGCATCCCAGTATTTTTCACGGGGCTTACCTTTCAGGGGATTGCGTTTGAGAAACAAATCTTCTTCTACTTTTGTCTCCTGATTGGTTTGGTTGCATGGGTGTCAAAGGGTGTTATGACGGGAGAGATGCGGATTCGTCGCACGCCGCTCGATATCCCTATTGTTTTATTCTGGCTGTTTTCTATTGTCGCGACGGTTTTCTCTGTTGATCGCTGGCACAGTTTCTGGGGATTCTTTGGTGACCCGTCGCGGGGCTTTATTAGTCTGACAGCTCTTGTTTTGGCGTATTTCTTCATCATGAGTCATTTTACGGAACGACGACGCAATCTCATGTTGTTGTCATTTCTGGCTTCTGGTGTTTTTGTGATCGTGTGGAGCTTCCTCGTCATCATGAAGATTCACTTCATTCCAGCGAGTCTCGAAGCGATTGCCCCACTTTCCTTGATCGGATCGATGTCCACGTTGACTCTCTTCCTGTCTCTCCTGATACCACTCATGGTGACGGCCTTATTTTTGCTTTTTCGTGATGGTGCGGGTGTTTCGCGCCGGATTCGTATCACCGGGGCTGTTATCTTGGGCGGAGCGCTGCTTTTGGATCTTTTCATCCTGATTGCCCTCTATCCGTTTGTGACATGGGCGGTTGTGCTTGGTGGCTTGGGATTTTTCTTGGTGTACATCCTGGCTCAGATTGTTCGACCAGTTCAGGAATTAACATGGATGCCGATGGTGATCTTTGTTGTTGTCCTTGCATTTCTCATGATCGGACGGAATGAATTGGCACAAGCGACACTGCCTGTCGAAGTGACACCAAATATGAAGCTCTCTTGGCAAGTTGCCAAGGAATCACTGAGTGCTAACTTTCTCTCGGGTTCTGGTCTTGCGACCTATGGGTATAACTTTTCGCTTTTCCGTCCCCAAGAGTTTAATGGTAACGCTCTCTATACCCTCCGTTTTTATCAGGGGACAGGTCTCATCGCTGAAGCTATCAGCACTATTGGTGTAGTGGGGACAATTCTCATGCTGATTGTCTGGTTCTCTTTCCTTTCCATCGGTCTTTATCTCTTGACCATGGACAAAGCCAAGAACAAAATCGCTTCTCTGGGACTTTGGTCGGTTGCGGTGATGCTGTTCATTGCGAGTTTTGTTGCTCCGATCAATGCAACGATCCTCATCTTGGGAGTCATCCTCTCTGCGCTGGCATTGGCGACCTTGCTCCAAGAAAGTGGTTCGGAAGAGCGTTATTGGGAGCTGTCGTTTCGGGCGACGCCGAAATTTGCACTTGCACTCGCCTTTGTCTTTATGGTGGTCTCTGCTGGTGTTGCTTTTATCTTTGTCTTCATGGGCAAGGTCTTTATCGCAGATATATCAGCCGGTATGGCTACTCGCCAGCCAGCCTCGATGGATGGGACGATTCCGAAGTATGTGAAGGCTATCCAAATGTATCCCCAGGAAGGGCGTTACCTCACCCGAATCGCTCAGGAATATATGGCAATTGCAAATGCTGAGGGAGGTAAGGGTGTCAATGATCGAGATGTGAACCAGATTGCTTTTACCGTGCGTGAAGGGGTGGCAGCCGGACTCCGGGCAAAAGACCTCATGCCAAATGATGTATTGGCGACCGAGGCGCTCGGTCTCGTTTATGAGAATGCAAGTATCTTTGCTACGGATGCTCTGCCAAAGGCTGAAGAGATGTATGCCCGAGCACTTGAGCTGGAACCCCAAAATCCACTCTTTGCCATCAAGCTCGGTCAAATCAAACGACTCGCAGCGGATGGGAAACAGGATGGTGCAGAGAAATCAGCCTTGTTGAATGAAGCCAAGACGTATTTCTCTCAGGCTATTGAGAAGAAGCCTGACCTGGCGATCGCACACTACAATCTTGCTGTTATTGACTCGCGCTTGAAGGATTATGATGCTGCGATTCAGTCAACATCTCAAGCGATCCGACTCGCACCAACCAATCTCTCATTCCGATACAATCTGGGACTCCTCTATCAGGAACGCAATACGGGGAATGATCGGGCAGAAGCGGAGAAACTCTACAAGCAGGTACTGGATGCCAATGATCGACTGATTGACGTTCGTCTCTCGCTTGGCCTCTTGTATGAGGCTCAGAATAAGCGTGACGCAGCGATGACAGAGTATGAAAAGATCCTTGCCCTTATTCCAAGTGATGACACGGCCTCAGCCAATGTGAAACAGACCCGCACTCAGATCACCCAGGTGATTGAGAATCTTCGATCGGGCAAGGGCAATATCCCTGCTGGTAATAGTCTAGCTGAACCTGGCCCGGTCACACCGGCGACGACTACCCCAACCAATCCTGCCAATAGTCAGGGCGAATCACTCTTGAATGGTCCGACGCAGTAGCGAAGTAACAGGAGCTCGCGTCCATTTTTCAGAAGAATCGTTAGGGCGTTGAAAGGGAGGATGTGTACTCGATAAATTCTCAGTGACCAATGTTCAATGTAGAGTGAATTTTCATTGAAACAATTGTTGAACTGATCATTTATTGAACGTCGGACATTGATTACTGAAAAATTGTTTTCGCGTATGTCTCTAATTCATGCCCGTGTCATCCAACACTGGTCGCCTGTTGTTACACTCAGCCTGTTCCCTTCACTCGTATCGGCTGGTGTGATTGATGAGGCTCAGCCGTTGTCGGTTGGACTCGCCAACATTCTTGACTTTTTATTGTCAATTATTGGTGTAGTTGCTATCATTGGATTAGTGATTGCTGGGGGATTGTACTTCTTTGCAGCGGGTGATATGCGTCAGCTGGCGCTGGCAAAGAAGATGACGCTTGCGGCTGTCACGGGTATCGTTATTGCACTCGGAGGATATGTCCTTATCCGGACTATCGCAACCTTTATTGCGGGCTGAATATACAAATAAAAACATCCCATCGATCTAAAGCGATTGACGAGGAACAAAAAGAAAGGAGGTGAGAGGTTATGCAAAAATTCAAAAAATTGGCAATCGGTGTGGCGAATGGACTGGTGTTACTCGCTCCCGCGACAGCTTTGGCACTTACAAACGGTAACTGGCAAGACAGAGGGACAACGAACGCGATTTCAGCAGGTCTTCCTAACGGAAGCATCTATCAGATCATCTCGTCGACACTGTCCTGGCTCCTCGCCATCCTTGGTTTCATTGCGGTTATCGGTTTCGTGATATCAGGCATTCTCTATCTCACCGCCGCTGGCAATGAGACGCAGATCGAGAAGGCGAAGAGTGCCATGACGTACTCTATCATTGGTGTCATTGTCGCCCTCATGGGTTATGTCATCATTCAGGCGGTCAACGCTTGGCTTGGAACGTCAGCAAGCTTCTAGTTTTCTTTTCGATCGAAAAGAGAAAGCAGCCTCAGCCTCTTGGGCGGGGTTGTTTTCTTTCCCTCCAAACTGTGTAGTATACTGAAGGTGAAGATAAACAAGGTAATTGTATTCCATGAGTATGAGTCGGAAGAAAACTGCTTTTGTCCTGTTTGGAGTAGTGCTCGGGCTGTCTCAGTCAGTGGTGGCCGCACACATTGCATCGGCAACCGGTTGGGTTGCTGGACAGCAAAATGTTGATGCTTCCAACCTGCCAGTTTCAAGCATCTATGAGATCATCAACAACACGCTCTCCTGGCTCCTCGCTGTACTGGGGTTTATTGCGGTGATGGGGTTTGTGATTTCCGGTATTCAGTACCTTCTCGCCGCCGGGGATGAAGGCATGATCGATCGGGCGAAAAACGCGATGAAGTATTCCATCATCGGTGTGATTGTGGCGCTGGGCGGGTATGTGGTCATTTTTGCTGTCAATAACTGGCTCAATGCTGGAACCAGGTTTTAGTTTTAGAGAGTGAATGACACTTGGGAGCAAGATAAAAAACAAAAACGTGTTTATATGTCTCAGCTTGTCAGCATGAAAAAATGGGTGGGTTTTCTCGGGATTATGGTGTTCTGGATCGTCATGGCACAGTCAGTCATGGCGGGGAGCTGTCCGAGTGGTTATACGATGACAAGTGGCGTCTGTTTTCCATCCAACACCGGTCTCCCAGCTACCCCTGTGGCAACGATTATCATGAATGTGATGAACTGGATGCTTGCCGTTCTGGGTTTTGTTGCCGTCCTCGGTTTCGTCATCTCGGGAATGCAGTACCTTTTGTCGGCCGGCGATGAGGGGATGGTCGAAAATGCCAAGCGTAACATGAAGTATTCCATCATCGGTGTCGTCGTCGCTCTCTCGGGGCGCATCCTCATCATGGCGATCAACAATCTGCTGAATGCGAGTGCAACGCGATTTTAATTTCATCGATTACGCCTATGTCGAGAAGAGTTATGATGTTAGCGGTACTGGGATTCTTTCTCTTTACGGGTGTCTTGAGTCTCTTGCCTGCAGGTATTGCCTCAGCCCAGACGTGTACAGGCACGGGCCTGAGCTGTGTCCCTATCGGGTCGTGTGCGGGTACGACGGATTCCTCCCTCACTTGTGCGGGTTCCAATCTGTGCTGCCGTGCGACGGGCACTGTCGGGAATGGCGGTCCAACGACTGGCACTGTCGGAAATGGTGGACCAGCGGGCAGTACACTCCAGGTGCGTGTGACAAATCCACTCGCGTATGACACAGTAAATGGTCTTCTCGGTCAGGTGCTCACGACCCTCCAGAGCTTCATCGTCATTCTCTCCCTCATCTTCATCGTCATTGGTGCCTTCATGTACATCACCTCCGGTGGTGAATCTGGTCGTATCGAGACCGCCAAAAAGTGCATCACGGCTGCCCTCATCGGTCTCGCCATTGGTATCGCCGCACCCGCTTTCCTTCGCCAGATTTCCGAGATCCTCGGCTGGACGGGCGCAGATGCGACGCCACCGGCCGGAGTCGGGACCAGTCTTACTCTCCTTGAGATCGCGACCAGAGTTCTGAATTTCCTCCTGTCGATCGTCGGTGTTATTGCGCTTATCATGCTCGTTGTCGGAGCGTTCATGTACCTGACTGCTGCTGGGGAAGAAGATCGCATCGATACTGGCAAATCGATCGTGAAGTACTCTATCATTGGTATCACGATCGCGCTCGCCGCGCTCGTCCTCGTTCGGCAAGTAGCGAGTTTCTTCTAGCAAATAGTCGCAAGGTGAATAAAAAGAAAAACGGCCCCGCAAGTAATGATACCTTGCGAGGCTCGTTTGAGTGTCTCTCGTGCTGCACTCCTCGTTGAGAGCTACGAGCACTTGAAGACCTGGTACTTCCTCACCCCCGTACTCTCGTAGTTTTTGGGGTTTTGGAAGACATTGATATCCGCCGCTACCACTGTCTTCTCTTCGACATTCAGGTAGATTTCATGGTCTACCAGGAGTGGCTCACCAAATGCCACTAGCACGGCGGAGGCATATGGCCTACCAGGCAGGATCGCTTGTGCTTGACCGCCGGTAAGCTGTGGTGCCGGCCATGTCCTCCCGACTACGTTTTCGGTTGGTTTTCCATTTACGTCGAGGCACTTCCCGAGTGCACCGTTCGGCGACACCGGGCAGTACTGCTTCGGTCTATCGTTTTCCATGAAAACCTGGTTAACGATCCCTGTCACTGCAATTTTGTAGCGTCCTTTTGAGAGTTCCCCGAGACCGAGGCGTCCCTTTACTTCACTTGGAGCATAATCCGCCCCGAGAGCCAGCTGATCACATGGCTGTGCCGCTGTTGCTGTTGGAGTGGCTGTAGCGACCGGAGCGGGCTTGGAGGCCGCTTCTGGCTTTGCTACCTTGCCCTCATCTGGTGTTGACGATGGCGTTGACCACCGGAAACCAGATGTCTCCTCGACCCCGATCTTGCTGCAGCGCTCGAAGTCAGAGGCCGTGGGGATTTCTCCCTTGCCAGCCGCTGTCGAGATTGCGTTGTAGCATGCGACGCGTTTTGCCGTGATTGCGTCATCGGCTGCCCGCTTGGCACTGTCCTCGGCCTTGTGGGCTTTCGTTGCTGTCCGGACCTGATCGACCCAGCGTGTCACAGTGATGCCGGCATTGCCCGGGAGAGCCATGCCGAGCATCACTATAAGTAGCAGGACGTTGAGCCAGAACATGAGCCAGGGGAAAAACATGCTCTCCTGAAACAGTACTACGGAGAGCAGCACCACGAGGATGCCGACCGCTATGACTGGAACGATGAGGAACATATTGTCCTCGATGTTCCAGAGAGCAATGACCTCCAGGGCAACGGCCGAGTAGGACATTGCCCAGAGCCAGATCCGCCAGAGCTTCCTGACGGCGCTGTTGGCTGCTACGACCCCCTCAGGTGCCTTGTTCGCCTCGCCGAGGATGCCCCCGACGAAGTTCACAATCCAGACTGGCGCAGTCAGTGCGAGAGCATAGCTGAAGAGACTTGCTCCGGTGTAGGTGATGACGACGAGCGTCAATGCCCACACCGGCACGGTCAGGTGAAGGAACTTGAGCAGCACCCCCACCATGATGATGCTTACGATCACAAATGCGATCCTGAGGACTGTGAAACGAATCCTGCGGCCCAGTGCAGCCGTGTCAGCGATGGTTTGCTCTGCCATTTCCCCGGCATAGGGGGTCAGTGTTGTAGCCATTATGGCTCCTTTCTAATCTGGTTGATGTTTGGATCACCAGGAATTGCTTCCTGGTGCCCTCTCTTAACGCAGTGCGCCTTGGATGCTGCCAATGGC
This sequence comes from uncultured Bdellovibrionales bacterium, assembly GCA_964385515.1. Taxonomy (GTDB): domain Bacteria; phylum Patescibacteriota; class Minisyncoccia; order Moranbacterales; family UBA1568; genus SSEF01. Next base: position 12,907 of record CAYLPD010000018.1, on the reverse strand, counting down.
GATGACAATCACGATGATGATGCATCCGCCAATGTACATGAAACGCCATTGGCGCTGCTGTCGTTCCTCATCGGTCCGACCATCGGAGTTATTTCGTCGTTCCTGATCGCGGAGCGCGCCCTTCCGCTTCCGGATAGCGAGCACCTTCTCCTGTAGCCAGAGTTGGAACCCTTCTTGCAGCTCGCGCTGTTCGGAAGAATTTTCTTTGGCTGCATCGATTTTCCGGACCCACTCAAGTGCTGCATCGCTCTCGAGCAGGACATCAATCGCGGGTCGGGCATCGCTACCTTCACCAATCTTGTAGTTCTTGAGGAGATACCTGGCTGTCCCCAGATGGATCTGAGTGTCGTGCTTACCGTACCATTCCCGAAGCTTCTCCACGGTCTCTCTCCCCTTGTTCGCGGTGGCCTTGGCGGCTGCCGCAGCCTTGTCCTTCGTATTGTCCGTGATGGACGATGCAGTGAGGAGTTCGACGGCTTCCTGGGCTTCGATATCAGTGAGAAAGCAGATGATGAGTCGCCCTGCCGGGTTCGTGCGATCTCGCACGTTGCGGATATCGATCCGTTCGGTCTGGCCCTCAGGCTTTTGGCCTCTGGTTACCTTTGGGATTGATGCCGTACCCTGCAGGTGGCTCTCGTGGCCGATGATCTGCATCAGCTTTTCCGCTCCGCCCGACTTTCCGTCTTCGCGGAGCTTCTTCATGATACTCATCAGCTTACGGAAACGTCCACGTGTGACTGCAATATCTTCCGGCGGAATGTTGGACAAGCTGGTTCCGAAGTGAGCCTCGGCCATCGCGATGAGCGCATTATGCTCATCGATATTGCCTTTGCCGTCCTCCTTCGCTTTCTGAACCCCGTCGTCTGGCTGGGTTTTTCCAGATCCGGACGACTCAACCGAAGATCTCTTGCCTTTGGCCCAGCTGTAGATCTTCGCGAAGCCTTCAGCGATGTCGCCGCCGGACAAAAGACCGCTTTCCATGACAGCCCTGATGTACTTGGTGACCATGATCGGTCCTTTCTGATCTTTCGATCATAGCTTGATTGTAAAAGTACCCGCAGGTGGCGTACTGCCTCCTGGTTGTGTGTGCGGGTACTGACCCGAATTTCACAACAGCCTATTCTAGCATAAAAAGATAAAAAAGTCAATCAAAAGATAGTATAGATTAACGGCCGAGATAAAGCCTATTTCTGACCATTATTCAGCGAGAAAAGTATACACACTCTTGCACCTCCTCCTGTGGTGTCTCTCCACAAAATCATCTTATTTCCCATCTGCACCCTTCACTCGTTATCGCTGCGTATATGTTGCCGTGAGGAAGAAACGACGAGGCGAGCAGTGGAATATGAAGAGTTGGGGTGCTACGGATTGACAAAGATCGGAGGTAGCAGCTATACTGGGATCACGTGAAGGGTTTCGAAGTTCGCTGTGGCGGACTTTTTTTGTCGGAAATCCTCACTTACATTCTCGTAATTCGGTATAAACCAGGAAAATAATAGTATGCCAAAGAAGAAAGTTGTTGAAGTGAGCGAGTCAGAGAGTCTCTCGGGTCGACTCGGAGAATTTGGGAGTGCCGTGATGCAGATCGCTGAAGAGAAAAATCTTCCGCGCGAAAAAGTCTTCGAGATCGTTGAAGCTGCCCTTGCCGCTGCCTACAAGAAGGACTATGGCAAGAAGGGGCAAGTCATCAAGGCGAGGTTTGACGAAGTGACAAAGTCAGCCGATTTTTTCCTGGTGAAGGAGGTTGTGGATGAGACGCTGCGTGACTTTACGGTTCCAGAAGAGGTGGAGGAAGGCGTGGAGCGTGAGTATGTCCGCCCCGAGCGTGCGAGCGAGGGATCCGAAGCATCTGAAGAAGAACGGCTTCCGCGTTTCAATGCTGAGCGTGATCTGACGCTCGATGAGGCGAGGCTGATCAAGCCGGATGCTGTTATTGGGGACACGGTTGAAATTGCTCTCGAGGGTCATGAAGATTTCGGACGCGTGGCAGCCCAGACAGCCAAGCAGGTGATCATCCAACGCATCCGCGAGGCGGAACGTGAAACCATGTTCACCGAATACAAAGAGAAAGAGGGTCAAGCAGTGAATGGTGTTGTCCAGCGAATAGAAGGACGCAATGTCTTTGTTGATCTCGGCAAATCCACGGGTATTCTCTTTCCATCTGAGCAGATTCCGGGCGAGAATTATCGCATGGGCCAACATCTGAAAGTGTTCCTCACGCGTGTCGAGTCTGATCCAAAGGGTCCAGGCCTTATTTTGTCGCGCGCCCATCCTGAAATGGTTCGTCATCTCTTCACCCTCGAAGTACCAGAGATCGCAACGGGGACTGTCGAAATCAAAGCGATTGCACGTGAGGCGGGGAGCCGGACCAAAATCGCGGTTTCGGCCAATGAAGATGGTGTCGATCCAATTGGTTCTTGTGTCGGGCAAAAGGGGACTCGGGTTCAGACAGTCATCGATGAACTGGGTGGAGAGAAAGTCGATATTATTGAATGGAATGAAGACGTGCAGAAATTCATCAGCGCTGCGCTTTCACCCGCGAAGGTGCTTGCAGTGGAACTCTATGAAGGTGAACAGCAGGCGATCGTGACGGTGCCGGCCGATCAACTTTCGCTGGCGATTGGTAAGCGAGGACAGAATGTCCGTCTTGCGGCCAAGCTTACCGGATGGCGTATCGACGTGAAGAGCCCCGAAGAGCCGACAGCGGATGAGACGGCGGATGAGGCTGTCGACGAGGCGATAGCGACCAGCGGAGACGCTGACATTGAGGGAGAAACAATAGCGACCGAGGAGACAACTCGGACTGAATAAGTTTCATCAGTGGCTTTCATGCACATCTTTAATTCCTAATACTCATCTTTATGAATCTGTGGCACGATGTGAAATTGGGGGATGCTATGCCGGACGAGATCAATGTCATCATTGAGATCCCGAAGGGTTCGCCCAACAAATACGAGATTGATAAAGAAACAGGATTGATCAAATTAGATCGCGCTAATTATTCCGCCGCACCATATCCCTTCGACTATGGTTTTGCACCACAAACACTCTGGGATGATGGCGACGCGCTCGATGTTATCGTGCTTTCGACATTTCCACTCGCGCCTGGTATCCTCGTGAATGCTCGGCCAGTGGCCATTATGGAGATGATTGACGGTGGTGACTCCGACTTCAAAGTGATCGCAGTACCAGTTGATGACAAGCGCTGGGATGATGTGAGGGACTTGAAAGACGTGAATCAGCACAATCTCAAAGAGTATCAGCATTTTTTTGAGACCTACAAGGTCCTGAAGGGGAAAAAGAATGAAGTTGTGGTGCATGGCTTCAAAGGGCGCAAGGATGCACTGGCTGCCGTGAAACGATCGGTAAAGCTGTATGAGAAGGAGTTTGGGAAAGAACGATAATTAGTCTTATCGGAGGTATTATTATGGAAGTCCAAATCAAGAAACTCCCCGCTTCACGGTGGGATATCACGGTGACTGTGCCATGGATGGAGTGGCAGACACATCGTGAGCATGCCGTTCGACATATGGCTGAGAACGTCAATATGGCTGGATTTCGCCAAGGCAAAGTGCCAGAGACGATGCTCGAACAGCGTTTCGGAAAAGAGGCGATTCTCGCAGAGACGGCCGAACACGCGATACATCATGTGTACCCGAAGGCACTCTTGGAAGCCAAGGCAGAAGCGATTGGGCGTCCTGAGATAAAGCTCGAAACAGTGAAAGACAATGGACCGCTTGTTTTCACGATCACGACGGATGTATTGCCAGAAATTATTCTGCGAGAATGGAAAAAGGACATCGTCAAGATCAACGAAGCTGCATCGCAGAAGCAGTTCATCGTGACCGAGGAAGAAATGAACAAAGAGCTTGCCGAACTCGCCAAAATGCGTGCTAGTTTCGTACCTGTTGATCGAGCCGCCGCCGCAGGGGATACGGTCAAAGTGGATTTCACGGTAACCGTGGATGGAGTGATTATCGATGGTGGGAGGAGCACGAATCACGCTCTCGTGCTTGGTTCTGGTGCTTTTATTCCCGGCTTTGAAGATCAGATCATTGGAATGGCCGCGGGTGAGGAAAAGTCATTTGAACTTTCTTTTCCGTCAGAGTATCACGCCAAGCATCTCGCTGGTCGGCAAGCAACCTTTGCTGTTACCTTGAAATCAGTTGAGGAGCAGAGGGTCCCTGCGATTGATGATGCTTTTGCCAAGACGATTGGGAAATTTGATAGCTTGGCTGCAGTGAAAGAGAGCATGCAGAAAGGCATGCTTGAAGAGAAGAAACGCGTTGCAAAAGAAGAACAGCGGACGCTCATACTCGATGCGCTGATTGCGGCGACGGATATGGAGTACCCAACTGTCCTCGTTGATGAAGAAGCCAGGCGGATGCTTGGACAGTTTCGGTCGCAGGTTGAATCGATGGGATTCGAGTGGGAGAAATACTTGACCGAAACAAAGAAAACGGAACTGGATCTTCAGAAAGAGTGGGAGCCGCAAGCGAGGAAGCGTGTTGCTGCTGAACTCATTCTTCAGAAACTCGCGACTGATGAATCGATGGATATAGACACGGAGGCAGTGGAGGCAGAGATGAACAAAGTTTTTCAGTATTACAAGAACACAAAGCAGATTGAGGAAAAGATTGATATGGGTAAACTCTATACATCCGTTCGCGGCCAGATGATGAATGAGAAGGTACTCAGCTGGCTTGAAGGGATCACCAAGTAGACAGGATAGACTTTCGGGATCAAACTCAAGCAATACTATGAAAGCTCCACACAATAACTATCTCGTTCCAATGGTCATCGAGAAGACGAACATGGGTGAACGCGCCTATGATATCTATTCGCGGCTCTTGAAAGATCGGATCATTTTTATTGGCTCTCCGATCGACGATAGCGTCGCAAACACCGTGATTGCACAGCTTCTGTTCCTCCAGTCTCAGAGTGTCAAAGAAGACATCAAGATTTACATCAATTCACCGGGGGGGTCAGTCACGTCAGCGATGGCGATTTATGACACGATGCAACATGTGAAACCAGATGTCGAGACAATCTGCATTGGGCTGGCAGCCTCGGCTGCGTCGGTGCTCTTGGCGGCTGGTGCAAAAGGGAAACGTTTTGCACTACCCAACGCAGAGGTGATGATTCATCAGGTTTTGGGCGGGGTGGAGGGTCAGGCGACGGATATCGATATCCATGCGCGACATATTCTGAAGGTTCGTGATCGATTGAACCGGATTTTGGTGAAGCATACGGGGCAGAAGCTGGCCAAGATTGAACATGACACTGATCGGGATTACTTTATGACAGCAGAAGAAGCGAGGGCCTACGGGATTGTCGACAAAGTGCTCGCATAGCCTCGGCTGCATTGTGTTGGAGAAGAACTATAAAAACTGCCCCAAGTGGGGCAGTTTTCTTCATCAGGCAGAATCTCTCACATTTTAGATCGCCTCACCCTCTGCTGCTGGGGTGTGATGACAGATATGACGGGCCATAAGGAGCAGGCCACCGATGATCGCTAAGTTTTTCAAAATCATCGTGTACTGCATTTGATCTTTCATCGCATCACCCGTAAAGGTTGTGTGACCGATGATAGTCGCCGCGACAGTGAATGCGATGAGCATGTCAACAGCCAGAGCTGCTCGCCAATTGAAGAGCAACATGAGTCCACCGCCGAGCTCGAAAATGATAGCGAGGACGGTGAGCAACGGTGCGACGGATTCATTGGTGAGTGATCCGACGTAGCCAATCGTTGCATCGAAACCAGTGAGTTTACCGAAACCAGCAAACACGAACAGAAGGGCGAGAAACACACGCGCAGCAGTCGGGGTCCAGGATGCCGTGGCACAGGTCTTGGAGAACATAGCCTTTGCTTCGTTAGGGATTACTGCCTACAGTATAGCGCTTTTTATGCTGCTTTTCGAGCCTAGCTTGTCAATACAAGCACAATCGGACCGTAACCGACTGGGTAAGAGGGGTACTGCCCGCGGCTCCCTTGGAGAGTCAATCGGTTGTGACAAACAAAAAACGAGGTCCTCGAGGATGAGGTTGGTCTCGTTATGGAGACAGATAGTGTGTCCCCGGAAGGAATCGAACCTTCATCAAGAGCTTAGAAGACTCCTGCTCTATCCATTGAGCTACAGGGACAAGATGGGCCAAGGGGGAGAGGGGATTCGGATGTAACCTACTGCAACGTTCATTCTTGGTGAAAAGGCCTGGCCATGGAGCAAAGCCTCAACTTCAACTTCTTCGCCTCAGGGTGGGCATAGGGTGTTGTACCCGCAGCCAGTGTTATCCGGCGTACGCGGTGGTACGGCGCTGCTTAGGGGGGCTTTCAAACATCCACAGGGGTGGCTAGAGGGAATCGGACCCTCGTTCACGGTACCACAAACCGTTGTCTTACCATTAGACGATAGCCACCACTCTAGATACTTGATGGTCGTAAAACTGGGAAATTGGGGTGGGTGCGGGGGATCTCACGCGCTTCGCTTTCTGGACCCTTGCGGTTCCAGCCCCGCCAATTGGCGGGTGCCTCCACTACGGGAAAACTCCCGTTTTCCCGACCCCTTTCCCGTTCGATCCACCTGAATAAGTAGGCACAGAGCCAGGCACGGGAGGATCTGATGAACAATGAACGCGTGTGGTGGGTGCGGGGGGGATCGAACCCTCGACCGTTGGCTTAAGAGGCCACTGCTCTACCAACTGAGCTACGCACCCAAATAAAAAACACTGTTAGACAGTGGTTCCAGCTTAGCGAATAAGGTCGCTGACGTCAATAAAAAAGGAAGAGGACCCCAGAGCAGATGGCTCTCGAGTCCTCAGGTTTGGGCCCGGCGGGCGCCGCGATGATACGCGGTGCGTACGGGCTAGTCGACCGTCGACGAAGTGGTGTTCGACGAAATGGCCGGTGTCGGGTTGGGCAGCGAAGAGGGCATGTCCGGCGCGAACTTGCCGGGTGATCCGTGTGGTGCGGGTCTCATGATTCTCCTTCCTACGGAGTTGATGGGGAGGGTGTGGGAACCCCGGACTTCGTCCGGGGGATCACGGTTGTGCAGAGTGCGCATGACTTTGTGCACTCGATCAGCCTGACCCGGTCTGGCCCTTGCCCTTGGCGCCGGCGGTGGTCTCGTCCTTGACGGTGGCGCGGGAAGCGTTGCCTTGAATATGGCAGGGGGACCCACGCGGGTCCGGGTCGTGCGATTGGCGTTTCATCGTGTTCTCCTAGTTAGGAGTTGATGGGGAGGGTGTGGCCAAATACATGGCCGGTGAGAGGAACGCTCGCACTTCGCAGTCCCAAACCGCGCGCTGGCGTTCAGGGTACGGCGGTTGATCAGACAGGGATCGCCTCCTTTCGTGTCTGGTAAAAAGGTTGGTAAAGAAATTAAAGCAATAATATCGGAACACCTCACCGCTGTCAAATGGCGCTTTTTAGGGGTGGATCTTCTTGTAATCGCGCCACTCTTTTTCGGACCAGCCTTTTGGCTTGGATGTATAGATCGGTTCTGCTCCTGGATGAGGGAAAAGGCTCGGCGACTTATAATTGCTCCAGAATTGGTCATTGATCATTACCGTATCTGAAGCATCCTTCACAGTTTGGGTGAAAACGGTTTTCATACTGCCGTCCGGACGACTTTCCAGGATATGGGGACCATCGATACTGACAGACCGGCCATCCCGAGTTCCGTACATGGAAAAGGTGAGAAGCGTGCCGTTGATTTCCGGTACGAGGAGAATTGTTCCGGGAGTGTTGTTGGTAAATTTCAAATCGGGTTTCGGGATGTAGATCGTCGCATCCATTCCGTAAGGTTTGTAGTATTGGACTGGGTAGGCGTGGTTCCGGCGCTCGGTAATCTTCAGGCCTGACTGGAGGGCAGCGCGGAAGACGGTCGTCGAGACCTGACAAATGCCGCCGCCGAATTCCGGTTCGGTTTTGTTGTTTTTGATGACCAGCTCGGGGAGGTACCCATGTTCACCATCGACTTCACCGAGATGGTCGACAAAGGAAAAAGTGGCGCCGGGGTCGATCGTGATACCGTTGAAGTCTTGGATCGCCCGGGTGATATTGTAGACGCGATTTTTTGGTGAGCCACGGAAATTGGTAGTGGCGGTTCCGATGAGTTCGCTGATTCCAAGACTCGTGAGCGATTCAGCGGTAATTCGGGCCTGAGAGGTGTAGCTGGGAAGTTTCACGGTCAGGGTATCGTTTTTGGTTGATTGAAGCGCAGTTTCCAGTTTGGTGAAGCTGGCTTCGACATCCACAGCGATACCATTTTCAGCCGGCACTGAAACGACCACAGCTGAATCCTGTACGCTTAGCCGCGCATCCTTCGGTTCGCGGTCAGCCTTGTCAGCAAAGCTCTCGATACTGGTTCGCAGACGTTCGGGAACAAGTTCCAGCGAATGCACGAGGATGATATGTTCACGAGTCGCGCGTGAGAGAAAGGCTGCGCAGAAAAAAGGCGTTGGGTTACACGCATGTGTCACGTTTTCGAATTCTGGGGACGCAGTGGGCACATACGCGAAGTGTTGTGTCCCGGTATACCAGGAGAGCACCTCTTCATGATTCATGACCTGGACAAACGTGTCGGTTTGAAGCGTCAGATTTTTGGGAATGACAAGCGCTTTGGTTGTCATGGGAAACAAAAAAAGCAAAGCGAGAAAAAACGCCGCGTTCAACAACCGCTGAAAATACCGAGAAACTCGAATGGGCATGCAGTATATTAGAAACCTCTCACTTGGATCTTTTTCGTTCGGGTCGTATCAGCTTTCGGGAGGCGGATCGTCAAAATGCCATTTTTCAAAGCGGCATCGGCTTTTTCGGGGATAACATCAACTGGGAGCAGGACAGAGCGAGAAAAAGAACCCCAGTAACATTCCTGATAGTAGTAGTTTCCGCTTTCAACGATTTCTTCATTTTTGCGCTCACCTTTGACCGTGACCATGTCGTTGTTAATTGAGACATCGAGGTCTTCGGGTTTCACCCCGGCGATCGTTGATTTGATAACAATATCATTTTCGGTTTGGTAGACATCAATCGTGAGTTGTCCTTCAGCATTGTCGTCAGCCATGCTGTTGCCTGATGCATACGATGGGGTGCTCCAAGCCGGTTCGGAAGGTTCGGGGGCGTAGGTTGGTTCGGTACTCATCTGCAGAGGGGTTTCTTCTTCTTGGGAATAGACGCTGACGCTTTCTTCCTGATATGAAGGAGACCCATCAAGTTCACGGGCACCAGTGAGTTTCTCAAAGAATGAGCGTTTCTGTTTCATCATAGTACTGGTTAATTGGTATTGGTAATACTGTCAGTATAGTGGAAGTCTGGCTACTCAGGCAAGGGAGCGCGGTTCAGCCAAATGGACTACAGAGTTGAGTTATACAGAGTGTGGAGGAGAATAGCCATGCCGAGCCCCGCCAGGGGGTTCAGACGGTAAGTTGCCTGGAGCCTGAATCCGGTGAAGATTACGAGTGTAGCGAGGAGATGAATACCGACCATGGCCCCGATAGAGGGGAGTTCAAATGAAGTCGCTGATGAGAGAAGGACGAGAGTCAGCTCGACTGCGATGAAACCCAGGCCGAAAGAGAGGGCATGGAAGAAAGTAAGCGGATTCCCCACGTGGCGGTTGAGTTGGACCAAAAAAGCAAATTTGGCGCCCTCCTCAAGGGTGGCTGCCATGATGAGGACAATGAGAGTTGGTGAATTGGTGAACGAAACGTCTACTAGCGTTGAAAGAAAAACTTGGGCGAGGAGTGCTGCCGCAGCAGCCAGAAACCCAAAAATGAGTGCAAGGACAGACATCAGGTGGAGAGATCTTGGATTGATTGAGTGATCATGTCGAGTTTCTTCTCTGATTGAGCAAGGGTTTCTCGCTGTGCCTTGATAATAGCGGTCGGAGCCTTCTCCACAAAGTGACGATCGCTGAGTCGAGTTTTGAGACCCAGGATATACTTTTCCAAAGTGTTCCTTTCCTTTTCCAAGCGGACTTTTTCTGTGGCGACGTTGATCACTGCGCCGAGATGGACGAAAGCATGCCAGGTACCGACCGTGATACTGGCACTGGCAGCGGGCCGAGCCGTGGAAACATCAGTGATGAGAACTTCGGAGATACGTCCGAGACGCTCGATGATCGGGGTGAATGGCGCAAGCTCGGATTCTTCGCCGATGAGCGTGAGTGATAACACTTCTTTGGGATCAATGTGGTAGATTGCACGAACATTGCGAATTCGGGTGATGAGCTCAATGATAGTATCGAATTTTTCTGACACAGGAATATTGGCGGGGAGGGTATCGCTCTTGGGCCAAGCAGTGCCTTCGAGGAGCGACGTATCGGAGAATACAGACGCATGAAGTGCTTCTGTGACGAATGGCATAAATGGGTGCCAGAGCCGAAGGAGGGTCTGGAAAACAAAACGGAGTACAGAGTCATTCTTTTCGATTTTGTGGATCTCAACGTACCAGTCAGCACATTCGTTCCAGGTGAAATCACGGAGCAGGTCAGCTGCGAGTGAGAGATTGTATTGATTCAGATGCGTGGTGACGAGTGCATGAGTATCGTGAAGCCTGTGCAGTATCCAAGAGTCGGCGGCGGAAAGCGTTATATTAGCATCGTCAACATTGATCTCCTTGGGAGCGGGCGTAGCTTCAGTCGAGACAGAGACATATCGTCCCATGTTCCAGAGCTTGTTCACAAAGTTCCGCATCGCTGTGAATTTTTCATCACCAACCTTCACATCATTGCCGGGGGTCGAGCCGACGATGAGGGCGAGTCGGAGCGCATCAGCACCATATTGCTCTGCGACATCGAGCGGATCGATAGTGTTGCCGAGAGACTTTGACATCTTGCGACCTTGTTCGTCCCGGACGAGACCGTGGAGATAAACGGTCTGGAACGGAACAGTGCCGAGGAGGTACTCAGACATGAGAATCATACGCGCCACCCAGAAAAACAAGATGTCATAGCCGGTTTCGAGGAGTGCCGTTGGGTGATAGGTCTTGAAATCGTCAGTTGTTTCGTCAGGCCAACCGAGCGTCGAAAAGGTCCAGAGCCCCGACGAAAACCAGGTATCGAGGGTATCTGGGTCCTGTTGCCAGCCATCGCCAGCAGGTGCCTCAAGTCCGCAGTAGGTCTCGTTGCCGCGATACCAGACAGGGATTTGGTGGCCGAACCAGATTTGGCGTGAGATACACCAGTCGCGCAGGTTATCAATCCAGTAGAAATAATTTTTCTCAAAGCGTTCGGGGAGAATAGTGATCTGCTGTGAGCGGATGGCATCTTGCATGAGCGATTTGAGCGTCACGGTCTTTCCGTTACGTTCGAACTCACGATTTACGCCGATAAACCACTGGCGCATAACCTGTGGTTCAACGACGGCACCGGTACGCTCTGCCGTTGCGACTTGATGGACATAGGCATCGTCGATTTTCGTCACGAGACCTTTTCCTTCGAGCTTGGCAATGATTTTTTCTCGTGCTGCCATGATCGGTAGACCAGCAAATTCGCCGGCAACGGGAAGGAGTATGCCGTGGAGGTCGATAATCGGTTCCATATCGAGCTCGTGCCGTTCGGCGAGTTCGAAATCGACCGTGCTGTGCCACGGTGTGATCGTCATAACACCGGTACCGAATTCCATGTCGATAGCGGTATCTTTGACAATTGTCGCTTCGATGGGGCCGTTGATCCACTCGACGGTGAGTTTCTGTCCTTCGACGTACTCGGCATAGCGGGGATCGTCCGGATGCATGACGACATACTTGTCGCCGAATTTTGTTTCGGGCCGAGCGGTTGCAATTTCAAACGGGCCGTACTTCAGGTAATAGAGCTTGGCGCTCTCTTCCTTGTGAACGACTTCATCATCAGAGATCGTCGTTTGACCCACTGGGTCCCAATTCACGATGCGGTTGCCGCGATAGATGATGCCGGCATCATACATCTGCTTGAACGCGGTCCGGACGGCGAGGTTTCGCGCATCATCGAGTGTGTAGGCTTCGCGCGACCAGTCGACGGACGACCCCATGCGTTTTACCTGGTTGACGATGGTGTCGTGGCTGTCCTGAGCGAACTGGGAGACGCGTTTCAAAAATTCTTCACGGCCGAGGGACTGGCGGGTCTGGCCTTCTTTTTCACGCAAGATCTTTTCGACTTTGCTCTCGGTGGCGATGGCGGCGTGGTCGGTACCGGGGAGCCAGAGCGTCCGGTAGCCAGCCATGCGTTTGTAGCGGACAATCGTGTCTTCGATCGCGAGCATCGCCGCGTGGCCGATGTGGAGGGTACCAGTGACATTTGGCGGTGGGAGGACGATGGAAAACGGCTCGGCGTCAGACGTTGTCACGCCGGCCTGGATGCAGGTATCTGGGTTCGCAAAATCAGCCTCATCCCAGCGGGCGAGGATAGCGAACTCCCAGTTTTTTGGGTCGTAGGCTTTGGGGAATTCTTTCTCATCCATATACCCAACCCTAGCATGGGAAAGGCTTGGATTCAAGGAAAAATCAACGACCGCTAGGTGATACTAAGCGGTCGGTCGCAGCGTGAAAAAAATGTTGTCATCAATCGAGAGGATTGGAAGAACAGCCATGAGGTGCAGCTCGCCCTATCGGATGGTGTTCTACACATTCACCGAGAGCGTCGAAATAACAGTCTGGACAAACAGGCGCTCCACTGATCCTGTGGTCGGGGCTTGATTCGTTGGAGCATCCGGACTGAGAGCAGCGATTTGCCGTGATACCTTGTACAGTTTCCAGGTTTGAGGATGGCTGTAGAAAATCATTTAGAGATTTTGACACGACTTCTCCTTTCCGAGTGAAGTTTCCCGGGTGGAAGTATAGAGTATACGGAAATACGTGTCTAGTGCTACCTCAGTGGGAAGTGAGCGGATGGTTCGAGCGTCCCGGCGTTCACTCTGAGTGTCTGGCGTTCGG
>CAYLPD010000017.1:0-25853 GCA_964385515.1 uncultured Bdellovibrionales bacterium | reverse complement strand
AGTGCGTTCAGAGTCACCTGGCGAAAACATTTTCTGTGGTGGCTTGCTTTACCCACGAGTGTCCTTATCGGACTCGGCTCCTTTGCAACCAAAGAGCTCCATCAAGACTTCTTGGTTGTTCAAAAACAATGGGATTGGATACGCCTCTTTTCCGATGTTCGTACCATAAATTTCATTGTGGTGTCTGCCCTCGCATACTTCTTACAATCTGCGTTACGTGGACCCATCATACTCCTACTCAATAAAAATGGTCAGGATGATCATCAACACACTCAACTCATAATTCGTCGCTGCAAAGAGCTGTTTCGAGCCTTCCTGACTTCACTTCTCTGTGAAGTGATTTATTTAGTATCTGTTCTGATCATTTTGTTCATCCTCGCGATCCCCATATTTTTTTCATGGAAATTTAATCCCGGGGTTTTCCCGGTCCTTTCTGAGATTGGATTCCTTATCTTGCTCGCATTGACCCTCTACCTCTATTTCATAAAAGAACTTGCCTTATTGTACGCCCTACTCGGTAAAGTACGCCTATCCTCCGCATTTGAACTCAGTCTACATCTCTATCGGCAGCGAACAATCATCGTCCTTCTTTTCTTCCTATTTGCTGCACTACTCATGTTATTTTTTGTTTCCATTACCGAATTCCTTTTTCTCATCTGTGGGCTATCGCGACCCAATTCGGGCTTATCCGATTACCTCATCACTGCTTTACCCGTGGGTTTTTATTTCGTATTTGATCAAGCGCTACGAGTCACCTTCTTCCACTCTATCGCTTCAACACCAAAACAAGCTCCTGCCACAACCACCCTTCTCGAGCCAAAGCCAAATGAGAGTCCGTCAGGAGTTGCTCCAAATTAAATTTGCCAAAAACAATAGTTGTGATACAGTATCCAAGTTGTTTCCAAGAGCGATGAAACAAAGACTACATCAAAATATTCAAACAAATATTTTGGACAATTAGCTCAGTTGGTTAGAGCGTCACATTGACATTGTGAAGGTCACTGGTTCGAATCCAGTATTGTCCACAAAAAAACTCCGTTTTCGGAGCTTTTATTTTTTTCAACTTCTTACTTGGCACGAGAGGGATACTCACCCCGATACAGGATCCTATGGGTCAGGGTTTGGAGCTGAGTTGAAATTAACGAGTGATTGTTGTACACCGGTGTACTTGCCCGCGCTTGAAGCACTGCCACTCCAACCACCCAACTGTTGATTTGAATTCCGCATAAACTGAGAACCTGGTCCAAGCTGCCGCTGAAGGTCTGCTCGCGCGCCTCGAATTTGAGTATCCACCTTACCGAGTTCACGACTAATGTTTTTGGAAACCATTTCAAAACCCTTCTGATAGAGATTATTCATGGCCTGATTGGCAAAAGCTCCAGCTGCTGCTGCCAATAACTCCCCCCACTTGGTGGATGTTCCAATATTATCGATAACCGTTGTCTGAACCTTTGATGTCATATCAGCAATGATAGATCCAGGAGAAACAGTCTTACCATTTATCTCGACACCCGTGAAACCACTTCCCGCAATAGCTTTCGTTTTTGCGATTTCCTGCTGCTGTGCGATCTTCTTTTCTGTTTCTTCCTTAATCATGAGACTCAACCCCAACGGGTTATTGCAATCAACGGACACCACCGCATTGAGAACCCGCCAGTCCCCTTCCCCAAGTGAAACCATCGCATTTGACGTATACTGGTCCAGATTGTATTTGCAACGATCAGCCGCAAAGGCAGCATTTACTTCGGCATTGAGATAGTTCATGTAATTCATCCCCAGTTGCTGCAGACTCCCTCCAGCAACAACATAGTTTAACGCAGAACTTTTGCCATCGGTCACTGTTGTCAGAAGATCGTTCATATATACCATTCCTTCATCCAAGGCTATGCCATATATGTACTCTTTGTAGTCAGTGATGAATGCGGCTTTTTTGGACGAACCGCCAGCAACGAGTTTATTAGCAAGATCTCGCGCGATTCCAACCGCCGCACGCTTTGCAATTCCAAGCAAGACCGCCTGCAGCTGTTCCCACACATTCTCAAGACCAAACTTCAACAATTGACCGGCAATAGATTCACCCCACACACCAGCCCGTACAGGCACAGGAGCAAATGTAGTTCCGACAAAGCAAAAAAATATCAGGGCCGCTATCCAAGAGCGAGACTTTGTTTTTTGTGTGAATATAAACATACACTCTATATGTCCAGCGGAATATTTTTTACCCCCATATCAGTCAACTGAGAAACAATGTCCTCCTGGAATCCATTTAAAGTCATGAGAAAACCCTGCACTTTTGAGAACATATACAGTTGACCTAATGGATCATCCACTGAAACAGTTTGCTTAAATGATTGTTTCAGGTTTGATGCAAAGGTAAGCATTTTGATAGCCTTCACGTGACTTTCAACCATTCTCTCAGGAACTTCTATATTATTAATTTCCTCCAAAGCCTTCTGGCTTCGTTCTTCAATAGTATCGAGATACGAGAAATCACCAGACACGAGACTGAGAATAATGTGCTTTCCAGATTCCGAGATAAAAGAACTAAGCGCTTTCTCATCTCGAATCTGAACGGGCGCATTAGAAATAAGAATATAACTCACAAGCGTCAGGTACTCAATCACATCCTTTCTTGTCGTCTCTTCTTTCTCATCCATGGACAACTTCGATGAAACTTTCTTCACTTTGATCGACGATATGTCAACCTCAGGCAACTCAATCTGATCCTGAGTCGCCGATGTCACTTGCTCAAGAACTGAATTCAGGTCCTCGCTTGTAATTGAGCCGTCCTCACCCTTTGCTGCAATTACTTCCGCCAAAGCATCTGTAGCTTTTCCAGTGAGGTTATTTTCGTCTGAACCAGCGACGCTATTATCACTGTTAACTGTCTCATCTGAAATGATTCGATCTCCTGGGGCTGGCTTCAGCGGGTCGAAGCCCCCTTCAATTTCAACGCCATCACTATATCCATCACCATCCGTATCCGCTACTTCTGGATCAGTCCCATAGGTTTTCTCTTCTTCATTTGAAAGACCATCTGTGTCAGCGTCGTTAAACACAACAACATCTGTTGTTGATACCTCATCAGCTATCACATACACGGTTGAAAACACGAAACACAGTAATCCGAAAACAAAAAAACTCCAACGTAAATTGTTTTTTGTTTGTGATACACTCATGTACAAATTATATCACAAATTTTTCTGCGAGTAGCAAACAAACATCAAAGGGAGGAAGGGAGATGTTGAAAAGTATCACTAGATATATTCATCCCCTCTTTTGTATCATTATCCAGCTCACCAAAACCCATCAAGAGAAAATTTTTTAGGGTCTTATTGGAAATATATTTTCTCAACATTTTAATGCTGTGCTAAAACATGTCTCTAAAAGTTAGATATTTCACATTATGCTTATAAACAATATATTTCAATATTTGTCAATATTAGTGATAAGCCATGCGGTAAAGACAAGAAATATTTGTCCTTGATAAATATCCCAAGCGTAATGATCAACAGAGATCATAAACAACACAAATAAAACTGGAAGGATTAATTTCGGCAATGTTTCACGTGGAACATTCAAAATATACTTAAATACGGAAACAATGACCAAAAGAAACAGCACAACACCAAGCTCACTCAATACAATGATGGGAACGAAGTGAATTGGTTCTTTATTCCACCATTCTTCAACAGAAACATCATAAATCAATCTATATGTTCCTATACCGTGGCCAAATAGTGATGGTTTTATAAAATTTTTCTGAAGCTCAAACTGCTGAAATCTGGTAGTTAATGATGTTTTTATATCCTGATTGAAGACTGCAATTACGGATAGTGAAACAATGAGCCCTACAGCAACTTTTTTCCAATGTTTCACGTGGAACAACTTAATATTTCTAGTGAAAAAAATAAATACACAGAATATAAGAAATATGAATGCTAATTTTGATTGAGATACTATTACTACTAAAATTGCTGAGATAATAGCACACATTGTGAATTTTCGTTCCACGTAGAACAGAAAATCTCTATACATAAAAATATACACCAGTACTAGCAAGCCGAATGCAGCAAGAATATTTGGATGTGGAAATGTCCCATAGGCTCGCAAAATTATATGATCAATAAGATGAGACTTTGCAACATTACTCATCGTTATAGAGAGGACAGACTCATTCAAAAACTTCAACCCAATAGAAGAGCCTGCAAATATTTGAAATAATCCAATCATAAGTTGGATAATAAGACTGACAGCAAATATTTTAACTAATTCACAAATTACCTTTGTTCCACGTGAAACATACTGATCTTTTAACAGAAGGATAAATAACAGTATTCCCAGTATGTGTAATATGTAACTTATTGAAAGAACCAGGTCTATTGAATAAAAACTATTAATAAATAAACAGAGCCCAACCAAAGTTGTAGTAACTAGACGTTCCACGTGGAACTTAACGAAATGATCTAGCTTCAGCCGAAAATTACTAAGTATTGACTTTTCATACATTTTATACTCTATTATATGTATAATCAGTGCAAAAATCAGTAAGATTTCACCAATATAAAGTGAGATATCCATATACTCATTGAAACCCGTCGAATAGTGGCTTCGATTGGGTACAAAGATAAGGCGCCAAGAAAAAGGTATTTGCCAAACATAGGCATAAACTAACACCTGTTTAATATTAGATAGTATTCCTTGGCTAACTTTCATATGATAGTCATACAGTATAGCGAACGTCGTAAATATTACCAATCATTATTGACGAATTGTGGATAATCGATATGATTGTAAGGTGCTGAAAAAACCACCTATAGGGGCCATTAGCTCATTTGGTAGAGCACTTCCATGGCATGGAAGGGGTGACCGGTTCGAATCCGGTATGGTCCACAAAACGTGCCAAATTGGCACCTTTCCACCCCTATGGTCCGGATCGTGGCTCCCTGCCACGACAAACGGACGTTTTCAGTTTCTTGATTCTTCACCCGCGCCCTATTTACCGCTCCCGACTCCTCAAGTCTCTCCCTCGGCCACTTTCCCGAATGGCATGTACGGTGTACGGTACCTCTCCTGCCCTTCGGGGGACGGAGAGGAAATCCGGTAACCGTGTACTCATATGGCGAGCCCAGTCAAGGAGCCGCTCACAGAAAATCCATCCCCAGCCGTTCCGGGCCCTCCCTGCACCGGGCTTGCGAGGAGCATCTTGCCGTCCGGATCATCCGAAGCGGAGATTAGCGAAGCAGCGGAAAATATCGCCGCGTACGTCGCAGCCCTCTATCAAATCTGTCGCCGTTTCGAAGCGGAAAAGCGAAGAGCGGCCCCCGGATGTTTCATCTACCATGTCTCCGAGCGAGCTACCTGTCTGATTCAGTGATGAACATATACATTCATCTAATACATATCTATAACTATACAAATTGACAGATTCTTTTCAGCTTGCTACTTTGAGGAGAGTGATGACCATAGAGTATGCAGGATGAAGAATATCTTCCTATAGGCAAAGCGGCCAAGCTCCTCGGTCTGACCCCGATGACACTGCGTCGTTGGGATACAGAAGGGAAGCTCTCCGCTACCCGTACTCCGGGTGGCCATCGGCTGTACTCGGTGAAGAAGCTCCGGATCTTCCTTGCTGACTCTCTCTTCGAGACCGCCCTCGCTTGGGCTGCGTCACCCGACGCTGGTATTCCAGACGCTGCCTTCTACTGTGCGAACAGCGCGATCTTTCAATCGCGGACGAGCCGGTTGGAAGCCGAGCTACAGAAGCATCCGCGCTTCGCAGAGAACTATTCTCTCATCGTCGCGAGCGTAAGTGAGATCGGTAACAACTCCTTCGACCACAATCTCGGCAACTGGCCGGATGTCCCGGGCATTCTCTTTGGCTACGACTTGGCCCACGGCCAAATCGTGCTCGCTGATCGCGGACAGGGGATTCTGAAGACGCTTCGGCGGGTGAAACCATCCCTTTCGACCGATGCCGCGGCGCTGCAGACCGCCTTCACGGAGGTCATCACCGGCCGGGCGCCGGAAGAGCGGGGGAACGGCCTCAAGTTTGTCCGCAAAGCCGTCGCTGTCGCGGACATACAGCTCTTTTTCCAGAGCGGAACGGCATCCGTGTCACTCTCCAAGAAACAGATGCCGCTCGATATGCAGATCGCGGCACCGAGTGTCCGTGGCTGTCTTGCGTTCATCACCCTCAATTCGTAACCCCCTATGCAGATCCAGCTCGAAAAATTTGGCACAATGCTGACTTCTCGTCAGACCGGCCGGGAGGCGTACGCTGCCTTCAAGCCAACTCTCGCAGGGATCGCTGCGGACGAAGAAGTAATTGTCGATTTCACTGGTATCAGTACGTTTTCGCCTTCTTGGGGCGATGAGTTCCTCTGGCCGCTTGTCGAAGCCTATGGTTCGCGGCTTTTCCTCTGTTCGAGTGACAATCCGTCCGTTCAGGTGACGCTCGAACTCCTTGAGGAAACGCGCGGGATCACGTTTCAGCGATGGACAGAGGATCAGTGAGCGGTGGGATCTGTGCTTGGAGGATTACCGCTCTGGAGATAAGCTGAAACGCTTCTCGTCCGAGAGGCTTTCTCTTTTCAGTTCGATATGTGCCTCGATTGGGTCCACAAGAAACGCTCCCAATGGGAGTTTTTTATTTTATCCAGTAGTTATCCACAGTGATTCTGTTACAATTGCAGTGTCTTGCCAGTTCATAAGTTTTCCACTATAGTTATTCATCGCCTCCGTAGCTCAATGGATAGAGCTATCCCGTCCTAAGGGAGAAATCTGGGTTCGATTCCTGGCGGGGGCACTATGCACGATCGAATTACACAACTTAATGACCTTATTCGAGATATCCTTGGCGAAATTATTGTGCGCGAAGTCTCGTTTAAGCAGGGGATTATCTGTACTGTCACACGAGTTGAAACTGCTCGCAGTCTTCGTTCAACACATGTTTTTCTTAGCATCTTGCCTGTCGAGGATCGAGCCTATGCTCTCAAGACGATCAAACACGAGCATCACCGCATCGAATGGCTCTTTCACAAAAAGTTAGCTACCCGACCGCTACCAAAGCTATTTTTCAAACTCGACACAACCGCTGAAAAAGCCGATGAAATCGAACGCCGGGTTCAATCAATTCACAATGAACGGGGTGAATAACCAAATGTATGCGCTACTTTGGTAAGGAATTTACATCACTCCAATTTGTTCTCGAGCGTTCAGAACGCGTCTTACTTGTAGCTCATTCGAGACCAGACCCTGACACCGTTGGGGCCAACTTAGCTTTGAAGTACTACTTACAGCAACAGGGGAAACAAGTGGTTATCGCCTGCTATGATCCTTTCCCTATAAATCTAAACCCCCTGTTTCAGGATAACTTCTTGCATCCAGACCAAATCGATCTCACTTCCTTTGATGCGGTTGTTGCCGCAGACAGTGTCGATCGTGGTTTTCATCTCTTTCGTAACCATATTGATGAACGCCAAGTAGTCGCCCTCATCGACCATCATCCCAACATCGATCTTTCAGCTGATATTGTGATGATTGACCCAAAGTATTCTTCTTCCTGTGAACTCATCTACTTATTCTTCATTCATACCCAAGCTCATATCTCTCGAGAGATGGCAACCGCTTTGCTTATGGGGATCTTGTTCGATACTGGAAATTTCCAACACTCTTCAGTCTCTCCACAAATTTTGGATATTGCTTCCCATCTGATGAAAATTGGCGCGCCACTCACCAAGATCTCCAATACTATTTTTACACATAACAATATTGCGGCTATGAAACTTTGGGGAGTTGCCTTTGAAAAAGCTAAGTTTATCCCAAATTCTGGTTTACTCGTTACCGCCATCACTCACACCGATATAGAAGAATGCGCCGCAACATCAGATGATGTGTATCAAGTGGCCTCAATCCTCTCAACCGTACCCGAAGCTCGCATTGCGCTCGTTCTTTCAGAACGGGATGATGCAACAGTACGGGGCAGCCTGCGCACCTCGGAGCACCAAGGGATCGACGTTTCAACAATTGCACAACGGCTCGGTGGTGGTGGTCACAAATTGGCCAGTGGGTTTGAGGTGAAGGGCCGAATCGTCGAGTCTGCCGCCGGGTGGCATATTGTCTAATGGTATGAACAAACAGGAAGCACTACGAATACTGAACGCGAGGATGATTCTCGAATGTTCATGTCCGCTGCGTGAAACGGCAATTCAAGCAGTTCCTGGAGAGGGGAACGCAGATGCCGACATCTTGTTCGTCGGAGAAGCTCCAGGAAAGAAAGAGGATGAACAGGGCGTGCCATTTATCGGTGCAGCCGGAAAATTTTTATCCGAAATGTTGGCAAGTATCCATTTACAACGTGAGGATATCTACATCACCAACATTGTGAAGTATCGACCGCCGAACAACCGCGACCCTCTTCCCGCTGAAGTTTCCGCTTGTGAAGACTGGCTCCATGGCCAAATTCACATCATCAATCCAAAAGTGATTGTCACCCTTGGTCGCCATGCTATGGAACATTTTATTCCAGGAAAGAAAATTTCCGAGGTTCATGGGCAGGCATTTCGTCGCACCTTCCCAGACATCGGACCGCGCGTGTTTTTCGTCCTCTATCATCCAGCAGCCGCGCTCTACAACGGCAGCATGAGAGCGACTCTACTCGCTGATTTCAGCAAGATACCCAAGCTCATAGAGATGGTCAGCAGCGGTGGAAAAATCGATGAGTAGACTTTCGATCCGCGCTGTCTACGCTGAGCTGATTACTGTTTCCGCTCAAGCGTGAAAAATACCACTTCAGCCGCGGTTCCGAAACGTTGCGGCGGACCCCAACTCCCAGCTCCGCTCGTTGTATAAACGAAACTATCGCGGTATGGTTTCAATCCAAAATCATATCCGTTGTAGACAAACCACGTCACCCAACTGAAGGGCCACATTTGACCCTCATGAGTATGACCATGCAACGTGAGATCTGCACCGCCATCTACCAGCTGCTCGATATTTCGGGGTACATGTTTCAATACAATCGTCGGCAAATCACGATTCACCATGAGATGCATCATAACCATCTCTGTTGCTTCCGGTGTCCGAGTCGTAAGGAAATCTAGCCCGACAATTTGCAGACCATTTTCAACCACTCGTTTGTCATTGATGACACGGAAGCCAGCCGCCTCAAGTGATTGGAGAAAACCAACCGTATCACCATATTCCTCATGATTTCCCGAAACGAAATACGTCGGGATATGAGATGTCAACGCTTTAAACGGTCTTGTCACCAGGTCAGCTGGTATCGGTGGTCCATCGAAGTAGTCGCCACCCATCAGAATAAGGGCTGGATTCTCTGCCTCAAGTAAATGAGCAATATCCTGGGCCGTCTGTTCTCGATGAATATTGCCAAAATGAGTATCTGCAAAAAAGGCGATCTTTTTCCCAATCCATTGATCTGGCAAATTGGGAAGCGCAACAGGAAAGTGCTTTGGGTGTACTTGAAAACCATTCCAGAGAGCAAAGCCGTTGAGGCCAAGTGCACTCATGAAAAAAATCAATGCGACCCAGGGAGAAACTAATCCATTGAAAGAACCGGCTGTAAACGATACTATCGAAAGCAAAACAGCGGCGAGAAACAAGAGATGCACCGTACCGAGCCACATCGCGGCATAGGAGTACAGAGTACGGGTAACGACTCCGGGGATAAAACGGGTGAGGATATTTGAGACAAGGAAAGAAAATGAGAGTGTAAATATGACAGCCAAAACAACGGATCGGGGTTGACCAGCGAGTGGCCAATAGGTGTCAAGTACACGCCAGACAATCCAGTGAACAAAAGTAATAATTGACTGAACAACGACGAGAAAGGCTGTTATACCCATAGCAATGTTGGTTTTCTCAAGTGCCGCGGGAGAGACTCGAACTCTCATGACCGTAAAGCCCGCGGATTTTAAGTCCGCTGCGTATACCATTCCGCCACCGCGGCAATATCCTGACAGCAGCCTCTCTATTATACCTCCAAGCAACAGGGGACCATAAGGAATACGTGAGGTCCGAAGCGGAGTTGAACCGCTGTTCAGGGTTTTGCAGACCCTTGCCTAACCGCTCGGCCATCGGACCATAGAAACATTGGCAGCCTAGCAAAGGCCAAAGACCGAGTCAATTATACAACAAAGGGGGACTATACCCCCTTCTTCAATTCAGTATTTCTGCCTCAAGCTGCTGACGGCCGAAAGCGAATGCTTCACGTTTCGTCTTCATATAGATATCAATCCGATTGCCCGTAATAGCACCTCCGCGATCCTCACAACGGAATTCGCCCATCCCTGCGATAGCAATTCGTGTACCAAAAGGGAAATTGGCTGGACAAGCCAAGGTTCGCGCCTCCGCAACCTTGAGACCGGAAGCAGTGATTCCATCGCTCTTACCACACTCATCGGCCGAAGCTGTATAGGCAGAGGCATTGACCGTGAAGCGCTTGCCAACCTCAAGCTTGTTCCAGAGGTGTTCCTGTTTTGCCTTCCACTTGGCCAATACCTTATCATCACCGGTCAAATCCCCAGCAGCATTGAGCTTTGGACTGACTTTCCCCGTGCCAAGCGTCCACATCTGCAGGAGTGGATCAGCGGTCAGATCATAATGAACTGTTGAGACCTCGCGAGAGGAAGCATACGCGGAAGAAGCAGAAATGAGAAAGAGCAAAATAGACACGTTCACTCTCAAGAAAAGACTCATAGCCAACCATTTAAGGATGAGCTGAGTAGGGGGAAACGAAAGATCTATATCAATATCCTCCCAGGATCTCAGGTCGCTTTCTAAGCGCGACCGAGTATAATAGCATCTCTACAATATTTTGTCAATACTAAATATTGGCTCTGCCCACCGCTATCATCGCCCATGACACATTATTTCCTTTAAATAAGCCTCTTTTTTTCCTAATATTCAGTGTCCCAGCCATTCACGAGGGGATACTTGTCTTTAGGAGTAACATGCTAATTTGCTAAAATTCTGACTTTGGGATGTTTGGCTGACTCCCTCAGGAGAAAAAACAAGAAAAGCACCCTCATGGTGCTTCAAGTACCTGTTCAACCCACACTATCTGACTACCTCGCGCAGGATTTTTGTTACTTTCTGTGGAGTGGTGAGAGCTTTGACGAGATAGAAATGTGTTTCAAACTGTCCCACCCTCTTGAACGAGGCCTCATCGTCAGCATTCGAAAGGATAACCACAGGGATATTCCGAAGTTCGTCGTCAGCCGCTAACTCTGCCAACACCTCAAAACCGTTCTTTTTGGGCATCTGTAAATCCAAAACAATAGCGTCTGGCTTCTGTTCACGAACAATCCGCAGACCCTCTTCTCCATCCCGAGCCAAGACAGCATCAAAATTATCTCGATTCAGGCTCAAAAGATATATTTCCCGCAGATTGACATCATCATCAATCACGCAGATTTTGGGCCGGATAAATGGGCTTTCTTCCATATTAAGGACAGTATATCACACATCCAGCCACCCGTTTGATAGACCTTCACCTCACTGGCCCACAAAAGGTAACCCTCAAAAAACAAGTCTATCGTGTCAGGTCAGGTTATCCTCTTTTTTCCACTCAGGTATCGAGCCAATAGTTTTTTCGATACGCGAAACGTTTCGAAGGAAGCGTATATTTTTCGGTGGCACGATTGGGTAATGGCGAGACAAATCAAGGGCTTCCGCAATATCGATCAGACTCTCTTCGCTCGTCACCCAGGTGGTACCAAAACGCTTGAGATTAAACGGTCGCGAATACTCACGAAGTGTCTTTCGACCCGTTGTCGTCAGGTAGTATTCGTGGAAATAGGTCAGGGCAAGTTCTCGTACTGTCCGATAGATCGGGTCACGGTAGCGGAGAACGCCATGGTTGGTTTTCGATAGCGCTCCCCAGTAACCGTTCCGACGAAAGAGCGTCACTACATGGTCAAAGTCATAGCGTAGTGACCTGAGATCAAGAATGAGCGGCTCGGCCCCGTGATACCAAAGCGCAAGTGCGGCCAAACACGCCGCTTCAATACAGTGGGCCTTACCTTCACGCAAAACAATACGCGGTGAATAAAAGGTCAGCCCCGCTTTTTCAAAATTGAAGGGGAGCGTGTCAAGATAATTCTGAATCTTCTCTGGTGTCGAGAGTCGTCGGAAAAACGCTGCTTCTTTTTTGTTCAGTCCAAACATATTGTTGTTCATACCTTTAGGACGCCAAGCGGGATGGGACTTCAAGCAGCCTGAGAATAATGATATCGTAGAAGTCGATTACACGCATATCCCGTAATGAAATCGCGACAAGAAACTCAGGATCACAACCCGTTCACCCAAGCCGTGGGTATTCTTCGGGGTGGTGGGATTGCTGTACTCCCGACTGATACAGTGTATGGCATCGTAGCCAGTGCGCTCATCCCCAAAGCAGTGGAACGAGTTTTTGAATTACGTAAACGTGATCGAGACAAAGCAGTCATTGTCCTCATTCCTGACGAAACAGCGTTGGAACAGTTCTCCATCCGTATAGACAAACGGGGACAGCATTTCCTCCGTTCCGTGTGGCCAGGAAAAGTCAGTGTTGTGCTCACGACAGCTGATCCGATATCTTGGATCCACCTCCATCGCGGAACCAACGGTATTGCTTTCCGCCTGCCTGCCGATCCTGCCCTCAAGGAGTTTCTCCAACACACCGGACCACTCATCGCACCCTCGGCCAACATTGCAGGAGAACCAGTCGCGACAACTATCACGACCGCCAAAGAATATTTCGGTAACCTGGTCGACATATACATCGATGGCGGGACACGTGAAAGTGCTCCTTCAACGCTGATTCGTTGGATCGATGGAAAAATTGAAATCCTCCGCCAGGGAGCCGTGCAGATCGACATCCCAAGTACCTAACAAAGCTCCGGTAAGCCTTATTTTTACTGAGCTCCCTGGCACACGCAGTTAGAACTAGTTGGGTATAAAAAGAAGAGGCTACCGGGTTGAAACCTGGTAGCCTTCTCGGGGCGGAAAATTCCGCATTGACTCGCTGGTGAGGCTGAGTGGTAGCTGCGACGCTAGGCCGCAAGCAGTTCAGCGAACCGACGTTGCCAGTCCTCGCTGTCCTGCCATTCGTAGCCTTGTGAAGAGAGGAACGGTCCGATCTCGACTTCCTCGTCACTGGTCGTGACACTTCCGGCGGTCCCGGTCTGCCACTCGGGAAACTGTTTCTTGAGGACTGGGATCACGCAGGTGCGCATCACTTCGCCAAAGCCGGTCATCAAGTAGTAGTTGATGCCCGGGAATAAGGCCGAGACGAGCGGCATGAGCGACTCGATCTTCTGGTCTTCTGCGGTGAGGGCGGGCGGTTTCACATCGGTGACCAGCCACCAGAGAACCGCCTTCTTGACCCGCGGCTTGTCGATGGCCACCTTGATCTTGAAGGTACTGTTCCACTTGCCGTCACCATCTGTCGTGTCGGGATAGAACTCCACGACCCTGAGTTTCCGGGTACCGAGAAGTGTCTTCAACTCCTCGTCGTCGCTGCTGATGATGACAGGCCTGTCCGCATCGGCGAGGGCGGACTGTTGACGAAGCTCACCTACGTTTGCCTTCATGACATCTCCTTGGTTGTACAATGTCCAGATGGACTGAAAATAATAGCATGCTTATTTTACTTTGTCTACCCTTGTTTGACTCCGTTTAGGAATAACAAAAAACAAGGCTCTGGTGAGCCTCATTTTTAGCTGAGCTGGCTGGTACAGACGGTTAGAACCAGTCTAGTAAAAAATGAAGAGACCCCGTTTCCTTTCGGATTCGGGGCCTCAAGCTTCAGACAATGTTGTTGTTGAAGCTTCATTCACCTTCTCGGTACTCACGAAGGATCTGCACAAATGGGTACGGCCTGACGCTATAGCCGTATCCACGAAGGAGATCACGCATACCGCGGTACTCCTCATCGTAACCGAAGTTGATCGAGATACGGTTCGCCCACCAGTAGTAGTAGAACCCTTCGGTCTCAACAAAGGAGCGAAACTGTTGCGGCTGGAATTGCACCAGCCGACAGTTGTAGCCACGTCCAGCTGACGTAACACAGACACGCATGGGACGGGTATCCACCTTGGCCACGGTTGACCACGGGGGAGTTAGGTTCCATCCTGGAGTATCCAGTCTGATCTTTCCTGTCACCCAGTTGCGTACGATGCCAACCTGCGTCTGGCCAGCATAGTGGAGGAACAGGAGATAGAACAGCAAGACCAGGCTGGCTAGCGCAATGACCAAGCGCTTCACTTCTGCACCTCCTCCGGCTTGAGTTCACGCAGCACCCGCAAGAACGGGTACGTCTTGTTGGAACCATCGAAAGCGTAGCTCTTGAGGATCTCGCTGAAAGATGTGTCCTTGGCGTTTCCGCTCGGACCTTCATAGTCGTTGCGACCATGCCAGTCCAGAAAGAGGGCCAGGCCAGCAGGGTTGAACTCCACCAACTTGCAGTTGAGCACCCGTTGGTTGGCATTCATGCACACCTGCATCGGCCGCAAGTCCACGGTGTGAACCTTGACGAGAATGGGTGTTGTCACGAAGTACCCGCGGCCCCATTCCGTCTTCATGGTTCCGCTGGTGTCACGCTTCTCCTCGGTCAGGATCTCGACCTTGCCGGAACGAGTGTCGAACTTGTAGGCCATCTGGTAGTTGTCGACGAAGTTGACCCAGCCAATACGGAACACCAAGAGACCGAGAACTCCCAGAATCGCCAGCAAGGCGACCCAGCCGAACACGTTGCTCAGGAAGTTCCTGATCCACGTCTTGACCTCACTGATCTCATCCATTGTCTTACCTCGCATGTTTTCAAAGGGCTAGTCCTGTATACCCTTTGGTTTGACACAGTCAGGACAAAATATAATAGCATTTTTCACAAACCTTGTCCAACCTCAGTTCGACTCCGTTTAGGAATAACAAAAAATATGGCTCTGGTAAGCCTTATTTTTAGTGAGCTGAGTGATATGTGCGGTTAGGACTAGTTTGGTATAAAAAAGCGGTGCAGGAAAACTTCCCGCACCGGTCATGAGCCAGCCTGAATCAGTCGTCAGGCCGACCGCACGATATAGATGTGTCGCGCCCGGCGACGTTCGCACCAGGTACGGACACGACCCGGGATGAGCCGTAGGCTTCCGAGCAGCATGTCGATCAATGTGGCGTTGAGCGCCTGTTCGACGTACTGTTGGTACTTCACCGGGTCCTGCTCGTTGAGCGTAGCTCGGCTTTTGGGACCGATACGCCGCAGGAATGCCCAGGTGTCGCCCGGGGTCACCTTGGGTGGTGCCATCTCGTACACCACTGTCTTTCGAAAAACTGTCATCATGAACACCTCTCTGGTTGAATAACGCTTCAAGAGCGTCCATAAAATCATACTGGATTTTTTTAAAAACATCAAGAGTTATTATTTTGTAACAAAAAACAAGGCTCTATTAGCCTCATTTTTTCAGTGAATGGGTAAGGGGAGTTTCGCATCGTTCATTTGTCATCACTCATTCACTCTTTGCCCGGGGTGGCGCCGAATGCTCACTCGATCACATCCGTCGACGCTCGTCATCGCTTCCTTCCTACTGAAAGGAAACTCGTCTCGCTTCCACCCGTTCGACTCCCATATTCCACCAACAAACTAAAAATCATCCCGGTTGGAATGATTTTTAGCTTAGTGAGCGGGTAAGGGGAGAATCTCACTCGCTTCGCTCTTTGAGAACCCCTCGGTTCTCAACACTCCCATTCGACAAGCTCATGGTCGTTGCTCTCCGCCACAGGAAAACTCCCGTTTTCCCGACCCCTTTCCCGTTCTCCTCCCGTACTCAATCCAAACAAAAGAAAAAGGATCGGCGTGAAACCAATCCTTTTTTCTTTGACTGAGCTGGCTGGTACAGAGCGTTAGAACTGAAACTGCCAAAAATTCGCTATCCTAGGGAATTCAGATTGGACGAATAAGGACCTCGCTATCCGCTTCCGCTCTATTCAAGGCCTTACTCACCTTATACGCCATCATCTGTTCTGGGGAGTAAGGATTTAAGAGATTCAGATCTGGTTCCTTGAGCCACTTCCTATCGTCACCAGGAGCAAGGATTACTGGCATTCGATCATGGATCGGAAGAAGTACGCTATTCGGAGTGGTGGTAATTATGGCAAAGGTTCTTATTTTTTCCCCTTCCACTTCATTTTCTTCCCATAGGCCAGCGAAAGCGAATGGTCTATTGTCCTTTAAAACGATTCGATATGGCTGCTTGCCATCTTTGGTTGTCTCCCATTCGTAGAACCCATCGGCCAACACCAGGCAGCGGCGCTCCATCAAATCTTTCTTAAATGTATGTTTCTCACGAAGGTTCTCTGCTCTCACATTGTTTAGATAGACCTTTTTTCCTGGGTGAAACCACACGGGCTTCAGACCCCAAAAAACCATCTGAGCAACCTCTGGTTTTGAGTTGAGAATTACTGGGTGATGCTGGGTAGGGGCGATATTGTACCGAGGTTTGTAGTCGCCTTCAATTTTAACCTTGAAGTATTCTTCGGCATCCTCTTTTGGCTCAGTAAGGGTAAACCGTCCGCACATAGAATGGTTACTTGACTTGGGAACATTCGTTCCCATATAGTGTAGCTGATAAGTATCCTTTATGGAACCCATTATACTCTTACAGAAAATCCAAGCCTTCTACGACCATAGGAAGCGTATGCCTTCGGTACGCGAGGTCCGAGACGACATCTTGCACACCAAGTCTATGCGTAGGTGCAAGCAGTTGTTGGATCAGCTTGTCGAGGAGGGACTTGTACGGCGCGATAAGGCAGGGAAGTTAATCCCTACCAATCTTTTTTCTGGCATAAAAACACTTGGTCATGTAGAGGCTGGTTGGCCTTCTCCAGCAGAAGAGGAACTTCTAGATACGATGACGCTTGATGAGTGGCTGATTCATAGACGAGAGGCCACCTTCTTACTCAAAATCAAGGGCGAATCTATGATTAATGCTGGGATTCGGCCAGGAGATGTCGCCCTAGTGGAGCGTGGGAAGGATCCTAAGGATGGCGACATAGTTATCGCCACCGTTGATGGTAAAACAACGATGAAGTATTACCACAAACAAAAGAACGGAAAAGTGGCACTTGTCCCAGCCAATCCGAAATTTCCGACTATCTATCCGAAAGAGGAACTTGTTATCGAAGCTGTCGTTATAACGATCATTCGGAAATACTAGGGAGTATGACTGCCCCTATCGCCCTAGGGAAATACCCTCGCGCCATTCTCCACATAGATGGGGACGCTTTCTTTGCTTCGTGTGAACAAGCCCGAAACCCCGAACTCAGAGGCAAGCCGGTGATCACTGGTAAAGAGCGGGGGATAGCCGCCTCCATGAGCTATGAGGCGAAGGCAATGGGGGTGACACGAGCCATGAGATTCTATGAGATTAAGAAGTTGTGCCCCGAAGCAATCTACCTTCCATCCGACTACGAAACATATTCTCTTCTTTCAAAACGTTTCTACGAGATAGTGAGGCGCTATACGGGAGATGTCGAGGAGTATGGCATTGATGAATGTTTTGCCGATCTTACTGGATACCAGCGAATACGGCGGATGAGCTATGCGAAAATGGCTGAGCTAATCCAGCAAGATCTGCAAAAAGAACTAGGCTTCTCCTTCTCAATCGGATTAGCCTCTACTAAGGTATTGGCCAAACTGGGTTCGAAATGGAAAAAGCCTCACGGCCTTACTCCTATTCCGAATAAATACATTCATCTTTACCTAGATAAGTTACCCGTTGAAAATGTTTGGGGTATAGGTCCACAGACGACGGCTTTGCTCAACAAGTTTGGTATTCGTACCGCTCTTGAATTTGCCCGAAAAGATGAAGACTGGGTTAAGCGATTCTTTGCAAAGCCGCATCAAGAAATCTGGTCTGAGCTCAGAGGTAACAGCGTTATGCCTCTGCAAACTGAACCGAGGAAAGAACATTACTCCATCCAAAAGATGAAGACCTTCACACCCGCTTCAAACGACCGACAATTTGTTTTTGCTCAACTCTGCAAAAACATCGAGTCTGCATGCATGAAAGCAAGGGGGTACAGAATGGAGGCGAGCAAAGTCTATATTCTATTGCGTACACAAGACTTCGTTCACACCTACTATGAAGCCCAGCTCTCACGTCCGACTAATTTCGCTCATGAACTCATAGACATCCTAGCGCCCGGATTCGATAAACTTTTCAAAGATAAAACACTTTATCGGGCCACCATGGTCGGCCTCTCAGACTTGAGGGTTTATCCTACTCAGCCTGATCTATTTGGCGCCTCCCTTAAGATAGATCGGTCGAGAAGTCTCTACGAAAAGATTGACGAG
Organism: uncultured Bdellovibrionales bacterium; assembly: GCA_964385515.1. Taxonomy (GTDB): domain Bacteria; phylum Patescibacteriota; class Minisyncoccia; order Moranbacterales; family UBA1568; genus SSEF01. Next base: position 7,504 of record CAYLPD010000017.1, on the reverse strand, counting down.
GTGAGAACGAAATACGGGAAGCACACTATTCATTTTGGTTCTTCTTTCTTCGCTCATAAATACGCCCAGCACTTGGGGGAAAGAGGGGACATACCCGAAAGAAAGCTCGATTTACTCAAAGGCGAGACGAAAAGGAAACGGTTGGGGATTCCTACTTTTTCGGTTCAAATTGACTAGGCTAGGTCGAATGAGGTGCCCTTAGCGCTTGGCTAGTGCAGAGCGTTAGGACCGGCTTTTAATAGAATCGACCCGCCTCCTAATATAAGAATTTTGTTTCCTATAGGAAATCAAAAAAGTCACAAAGAGAGTAACGATTAAGATCCACCACTTGTAGTCCTCTAGAAATGGAACCCTATAAGAGAATAATTCGTATCCCTTTGCTATTGCCACTAACACTGTGGCCGAAACAAACGAGCGGTACATGTTGCTTGTTTCCAAAAGTACTTCAATTTTTGGATCTGCTTTTGCGGCAATCACGAAGTCGTCGTACTTAGCAAACTTTAGAAAGCGCAACCACCGCAGTAACGGTTCGATAGCGAGCGAAGCAAACCTGCTCACGATGAGGCCAACAAAGTAGTATACGAACGCCGCAATAAACAGATTTTCGTGTGAAAGAGAGTACACTGTGAGGCGCTCCAACGCTATTGAGAATAGAACACCTGGAAGCAGATAGTTAAACAGGTGATAGGATGTTAGTTTATCTAGGATTTTTTCCATAAATACTACGCTTCTACCTCATTAAAGAACGCCTCTGGAGTAAGAGGTCCCCAACCGGAGCGTTGTGGTGCATCCACGCTCGGATGACAAATCGGTACTCCATTTCGAGTGGAACCAAGGTTGCAGTTCCGTCGTATGAGCGCGTTCACTACCTTACGCGAAGGATGCTTTGGATCACCTTGCAATGGGCAAGAAATAAAGGCGTTGAGAGGCATAAGCCGATTCAATATGGCTGGGCCAAGATTACGCTTACTACCATGGTGTGGTACATCCAGGAAGTCAATCTTATTCAACGAGACACCATTTTTTTCAGCAAAATCAATGGCCTGTCCAAGAGCTTCCTTACCTGCGTCACCAGTAAACAAGAAACGCTTTCCATCCGCAACTAGGAGGAGCACAAGACTGGAATTATTCTCGGGACACGTGTCAGGATAGTCGTCAGACAACGTCTCGATGTGAAGGGCTTCAGCAACCCAGCTAACAGCGTCCTTCATCGCTCCGATGAATTGCTCTATCTTGTGCTCTTCCTTTACCTCAGGCGTTACACCAAAATTAGCAAGCAATTGCAGATAGTACTCTTTGGTAGGGCCCAGAACGTACAGGCCATCATGTATCTGCTCACCGGCAAATGGCTGAACAATCGGGATTCCTTTCTCGGAAGCAAGATCGGTAAGGGTTGAGAGCATGTCAAGTGACTTCTCAAGATACTTTTTGAGGCCTGACGGGGCCGTCGCCGGTTTCGTCATCTTCTGAATAGTCCCCGTATAATCCCATGGACAATGGATAACTAACTTACCTACAGTTAGGCTCTCAAGAACCTCAGACAAGCCAGATATATGATCGTTGTGAAGATGCGAGGCAATGACAACATCCACGAAGAGCGTGCCGTAGTGCGTTTTAACGTGCTCAACAAGCGCCTTACCCGTCTCTTTCGTTCCACCGTCTATAACGATGACGTGTTGTGTTTCTGGAGAGCTGAAATCTCCGTATCGAATTGCAATCGCGTCCCCGCCTTTTTCTCCAGTCCCAACGGGGATGTAATCTACTTGATGTGCCATACTGTCACAGTAATATTGTTAGTCTGCCGCTTTGAAAGAAGGGCAGTGGCTCCTTGTCGCCTCTATGATACTCTTCCTTTTTAAATAGTCAATAGTGTTTCCGTCAACTATTCGTCAACTGTTGTTTCTTGAGCATAGATCCGTTATACTGAAGTCATGAAACACCCTCTTCAAATAAAACTCATGGAGCTCTCCCAGCGATACGACCTCAGTCAGATGAGCCTCCGTGAAATAGGCCGACTAATCGGCGAAGAACACCCCCAAAAGGTAAAGTTCCACTTGAAGAAAATTGGACTTACGGAGACTAAGAAAAAGAAAGACTCCAAGATAAATATTTCTTTAGCGGAAAGCAAAAGAATTCTTTCCATTCCAATTTTAGGTTTGGCAAACTGTGGTACTGCTACCGCTTTAGCCGAAAGTCGTCTAGAAGGAATCCTTCCAATATCAAGAAAATTAATACCTTTAGGCCATAGGGACAGAGAGCTTTTTGCAGTAAAGGCAGTTGGAACATCCATGAATAAGGCCGATTTAAACGGAAAAAACATAGAGGAGGGTGACTTTGTGATTGTCGACAGTGAGGATAAGAATGTAAAGAACGGAGAGTACGTGTTATCGGTTATCGGAGGATTCGCAAACATAAAACGCTTTGTTGAAGATAGAGAAAATAACCAAATCGTACTCGAATCCGAGTCAACAAACTTTTTCCCTCCTATCCATATCCATAAAGACGACATGGATGAGTATTTTCTGAACGGAAAGGCTATTGATGTAATTAAAGCCCCAAAAAAAAGTAGTGAGGAATACCATTTTGAACCTATTCCAAACTGGGAAACTTAGCGCCTAGACATCCCTCGACTCACTCTGGCGTGGCCGAGAGACTCGAAAAGGGGAAAGTCATAAAAAGTATATAACCGACCAAAAATGGCTCATCTGGGGTCATTTTTCGATCTTTCTGCCCCCTTTCTCCATTCGCCCCCTACACCAACAAACTAAAAATCATCCCGGTTGGAATGATTTTTAGCTTAGTGAGCGGGTAAGGGGAGAATCTCACTCGCTTCGCTCTTTGAGAACCCCTCGGTTCTCAACACTCCCATTCGACAAGCTCATGGTCGTTGCTCTCCGCCACAGGAAAACTCCCGTTTTCCCGACCCCTTTCCCGTTCTCCTCCCGTACTCAATCCAAACAAAAGAAAAAGGATCGGCGTGAAACCAATCCTTTTTTCTTTGACTGAGAGGGAGACTTTCTTACCCCGAACTCTTGAGACAAACACCCTTTCTGACCCTGGTTTGCTACAATATCGATAAAGACATCCGCCGGATAGGCGTCAATACCCGTAAAAGCCTAGTTTATGCCACCATTCCGTCAAAAAGGCCCCATGGGCACGCCGCGTGAACAAAACGAGAGAATGCTCAAGAAGATACAGGAGATGGGCAATGTCTATGATTTTTCTATCGGGACAGATGGTAAAGCGGAGTTTCTCTTTCAAAAGGCCCCGAGTCTAAGTCTAAAAGGCGGAAAAATGGCTCTAAAAGTCTCTTTTTCATCAATGGACCAGGAGAATGACACTCTTCTCCACTTCCTCCTCAACAAGGCAAAATCTTAGGTTTTCTTAGGTGGGGGCCACCTCTCAAAATCACAACCTTTCGGAACAGTCGTTCCCGTAGTCAGATCAGGCCAAAATGTTAGCTTTTCTCAACAGTCTCCGACCGCTAAATTGCTTGAAATACTAGGTTTTCCTAACAGTAGAACATCCTCAAAAAGGCAACCTTTCGCAACAATTAGCCCTCTGACTATAGGTCAAAATCTTAGGTTTTCTCACCAACCAGAACCTAAAAAATCTTGGGTTTTCTGAGGTACTGCCAGAGTCCTCAAATCTCTAAAATTTTAGCCTTTGGAGCTTCAGTATATTTTTATTTTCTTCTTGGGCACTGGCGCTCCCAGCTTTTCTACAGACTTCTCCAAATCCAAAATAGCCCTTCCCGTCCAAAGATTTTGTTCTTTTAGTGTTTCGATATCTTTCAAGGCCTTTTTATACTGGCCATAAGCGAGAACAAATACCATTACAATGTATCCTATTCCCAGAAAAATACCCCATCCCACAACGTTATAGAGAACAAAGGTAGCAATCTCCCGTAGAGTAAAGCCTATCCAAACGTATTTTATTATCAAGAATATTGCCAGAACTACTGCCAGTGACTGAAAGAACCACTTAAAAGAGGTGTGGCTCCATACACTTGCACAGGCCCATAAAATAAGTCCTAGCAAAGCAATGGCGGCTGTGAGACAGCTTTGATAGAGAATTTCCATACTCAGTGAGCTAATTTGTTTCGCCAGATACGAAATCTGGCGGCCAGGAAACTCGCTGCAATAAGGGCGACTCCAATTCGCCAATCAAAAAAGATATATATGAGTCCCCCGATCAGTAAGTAGCCCGTTATGACGCTCAATAAGTTATCAGGACCAAGAGGGATTACCCGAAAGACAGTGGCAAGCAAAAACAGGCCGACTGCTACTTTCCAATCAAAAAAGATAAAAACAATGGCTGCGATACCAAGGATGTACGATATGATTTTGAAGAGGTTCATATCCTGTTGAAGATAGCGTCTACAAACCTACGATCCTTCACCCCTGGAGGACCGTACTTGTTTGTTTCCTTCACTCCCGGTCGGAAAAGAAGGTAGAGGACGAGGATTATCCCTATAAGGGCCCCTATCACCCCGAGAATAGGTAGTGCAAATGAAAACAGTATAAGCCACCCCGAGTAACCCATATCGTGAATCCTTCTTATCGTCAAAGGCAGCGAAAGAACAAAACAAACCAACATGAGGATCGATAGGAGACCAAGCATGAACTCATCTCCTAGTCCTGCCAAAGCACCTATGCCAGCTATCGCCCCTGGAATTATATAGATGAGTACATGCGCAATAAAAAAGTTTTTTCTGCCTAATCTTCCCTGAAAAATGTGAAATGGTTGCTTATGAGCCTGCCTCTGATTATCCATAAAACAAAAAACGACTTATAAAAATAAGTCGTCGAAGCGATCTACCTAAAGTGGACGGCCCCGACGGGACTCACACTTACAGGACTACCCGAAGGCGTTCCCACTTGCGTGCGTCGGAGTCGCCCGCTGCAAGACACAAGTGGGTATGAAGATAGGCAAAAATGCCCAGCTTATCGGGTAAGTTTGTAAATGTGAGTCCGAATCCAATCTAGCCCGTTAGAGAGGAAAAATCAATGATTTGGTACAATTGACCCATATTTCGTCGACTGACTCTTAATGCCCTAGATTCGTACCCTATAACCCCTAGTGTTCCTATGACGATCAAGGATGAACAAATTGAACCTCTTCGGGTTGCCCTCTACATACGGGTATCCACAGAGGAGCAGGCTGAGCGATACGGACCAAATCTTCAAAAAGATTCTCTACTCGGCCTTATCAGATCTCGAGGAAAACTTGCCAACAAGAAGGACGTGCTGGAGCTGGCGGGTGAGCAGTATATCTACATGGACGACGGGGTAAGCGGCACTACAAATCCAGATGAACGGCCTGCTTTCTCAAAATTGAAGGAAGATGTGCTCCACGCTCCGGACGGAGTAAAGCCGTTTGATATTGTAGCTGTTTACAAGATTGACCGATTTGCCAGAAAGTTATCTGTCCTTTTAGACATCATTGAGTTTTTCGAAACCAATGAGATAAAGTTTATTTCTGCCAACGAAAGCATTGATACCTCCACTCCTTTCGGGAGGGCAGTACTAGGAATCATTGGTGTAATCGCAGAGCTTGAGATACAGACCATAAAGATGAGAACTCAGGATGGGAGAATGCAAGCTATTAAAAGAGGGGTCCCAATGGGAACGTTTACTACCTACGGATACACCAAAGGGGAGGATAAGCTTAGGAAAGTTTTTGAGGAGGAGGCTCAGACCGTAAGAGAAATCTTCAACTTATTCGTTAATCAAAAAAGGACTCCGGATCAGATCGCCCAAGAACTCAGGATGAGGGAGATTCTATCTCCCGAAGCCTCCGCTTCTGCTCATGGGAAAAAGAATGGCACTCTCAGGAAGAAATCCTCGATCCATTTTTGGCGACCGGACAGCGTTCTCAATATCCTCAAAGACGAAATTTACATTGGGAAAATATACTACAACAAGGGGAAAAGGGGTGAGCCAAACCCGAAGGAAGCCTGGCAATTATCTGAAGCAAGAGCGCCTATCATCATTGACCTAGCTACATTTGAAAATGCACAAAGACTCCTCGAAACTACACGACATGAACGAAAACAGACCTTGACCGGCCATACTTATCTACTGAGTGGTCTGCTCCGATGCGAAGCCTGCTATGAAGCTTCAAAAGGTACGGCTATGGTTCATTGGGTAGGTGAGAGAAAAGAGATTGGTAAGGGGAGCGGAAAGTTTACCTACGCCTACAAATGCGGACGAAAAAACGATAGGAAGTATGAGGAGACTTGTAACACTCTCCCTTTGCCTGCCTCAGAAATTGAACGCTATATTCTTGAATTCTGTAAGAAGATTATTAAAAATCCAAAAGCGACTTATAATCATCAACTCCAGCTCCAATCCTCAAAACAAACACAGATCCATCTGACAAAGAAACTAAATGAGCTCACCGGACTCCTTAATGGAATTCCAGCCCAAAGAGAACGCCTCCGTGAAATGAGAGAGGATGGAAAGATTTCTCGAGAGGCACTGGATGCGCGGTTTACCGAAATTGCGTCCAAGGAAAAGAGGCTCCAAGAAGAACTTAAGAAAACCCAGCTAGAACTAGCTCAGGATGCGCTGACATCGGGAGCCATTACTGCTTTAGGCGCTTTTTCTCTCAAATACAAGGCTGGTATCAATAAGATCCTCAACGACCGTAAAGAAGCCTATACCCTCCTCCATGAGCTCATAGAGGAGATTGTGGTATCCAGTAGACCCCTTTCAGATAAGGATGTTATTGCTGGAAAACGAAAAAAGGATCAAAAGATCCCTTCTCGTCTCCATATAAAGCTGAAACTGCCTCAGGAGCTCCTTCAGTCGTTACCTACCCAGTTCGGGGTAGAAACGACTCATTTGAGCGGGTAAGGGGAGTCGAACCCCTATCTAGTCCTTGGCAAGGACTCATAATAGCCGCTATACGATACCCGCCTACGTTCCGATCACGTCGGAACTTCGGCGGGCAGGCCCGCTTGGTACCGAGTTATCAGATACTTCTCACTTGTTAATACTGTCTGACTCAACAATCAATTGGCGGGCAGGCCCGCTATGCCTTGCTAGGCACTGCACATTTTACACTTTGATTTTTGAATTTTCAACCGCTCTGTGGGACTGGATGGAATCGAACCATCGACCAAGCGATTATGAGTCGCCCGCTCTAACCGCTGAGCTACAGTCCCGAGGAACTGTACTTCTGTTATAGCACAGTGCCGGGGGGCAGAATTGAACTGCCGACGCAAGGATTTTCAGTCCTTCGCTCTACCACTGAGCTACCCCGGCGAATCATAACCTATTATCCCGAAATCACCGAAAAAAGCAATCTCCAGGCCTCTGGTGGGCAGTAGAGGACTCGAACCTCTGACCCTCTCGGTGTAAACGAGATGCTCTAACCAACTGAGCTAACTGCCCATACACCTAGTCTACCAAAATAAAAAGGGCTCTCAGGGCCCTCTTCATTTTTGTGCCCAAGAGAGGACTCGAACCTCCAATCCCTTGCGGGAACTAGCACCTCA
>CAYLPD010000016.1:0-29408 GCA_964385515.1 uncultured Bdellovibrionales bacterium | reverse complement strand
GCGCCGATGGAATAAGGTATGCCGAAGAAAGTAAAGAAGCAGAAAATTGCTGGGGTTGTTGTCTATCAGGCAAAATCCGGGGCGCTCGAGCTTCGGGGTGATGTTTCGCACGAAACTTTGTGGGCGACGCAGGCGCAAGTCGCTGCTATTTTTGGTATTGACCGTACGGTGGCGACGCGTCATATCGGGAATATCCTAAAAGACAGGGAAGTTGATCAAAAAAGCAATGTGCAAAAAATGCACATTGCAAACTCTGATAAACCGGTCGCGTTTTACTCACTCGATATGATTTTGGCAGTCGGGTATCGGGCAAATACCGGAAGGGCGATAGAATTTCGTAAATGGGCTACCAAGATTTTGCGAACCTATCTCACAAAAGGGTATACCATTAATCCGAAAGTCGTCGGGCGGCACTATGAAGAATTCCAAAAGGCGGTAGCTGATATCCGATCCCTGCTTCCTGCTGGAGCTCGAGTAGATACCAAGAGTGTCCTTGAACTCGTCTCGACTTTCGCCGATACATGGCTGTCGCTCGATGCATACGATCGGGACAGTTTACCCAAGAAAGGGGCGACCAAGCGCCTGGCGAAACTGACAGCCGAAAAACTTTCTCTGGTACTGGTAGATTTCAAAACAGAACTGATGCGAAAAGGTGAAGCAACAGATCTCTTTGGGATTGAGCGAACGCAGGGCAGCATCGAGGGTATCGTCGGGAATGTGATGCAGGCTTTCGGTGGGAGCGATCTTTATCCGACGCTTGAGGAGAAGGCAGCCCATCTTCTTTACTTTCTCGTGAAGAATCACCCGTTCACCGATGGCAATAAACGCAGTGGCGCCTATGCGTTTGTGTGGTTCCTCCGATCGGTTAAACTGCTCGATACGGATCGTATGACGCCGCCAGCATTGACCGCACTCACACTCCTGGTGGCCGAGAGCAATCCCAAGGATAAAGACAAAATGATCCAGCTCATTCTTGCTTTGCTTGCCAAAAAACGGTAGACTCGCTTTTCAGGGAGCTGGTTTTTGATCCTAAATATTTTTACCTATGCACTACAAGAAACACACTTTGAAGAATGGGCTGCGGATTATCCTCGCGCCGATGGAGGAGAATGAGACGGTGACCGTCCTCGTCATGACCGGTGTGGGGAGTCGCTATGAGACGCGCAAGGAAAATGGTCTCGCTCACTTTCTTGAACACATGTTCTTCAAAGGGACGACGAAACGACCGACAGCGCTCGATATCTCGAAGGAGCTTGATGCTGTCGGTGCGGAATACAATGCCTATACCGGCAAAGACCGTACCGGCTACTATGCGAAAGTCGAGGCGCGTCATGCCGATGTCGCACTCGATGTCGTCTCGGACATCTTTATGAATGCGAAGATTGAACAGGCAGAGATTGATCGCGAACGAGGCGCTATCTTGCAAGAGATCAATATGTATGAGGACATGCCGATGCGCCACATCAGCGATCTGTGGGAGCGGCACCTCTACGGCGATACACCTCTTGGCTGGGAAATTGTTGGGCCCAAGTCGAACATCAAAAGTTTCAAGCGCGCTGACTTCATGAAATATCTCGCGCGGGGCTATGTCTCGGGCAATGTCGTCGTCGGCGTTGCGGGTAAGATGGACCCGAAGAAGATGAGGCGCGAGATTGAAAAGCGTTTTGCACACATTCGAAACGGCAAGAAACCAACCTTCAAGAAGGCGGTCGAGAAGCAGTCGGTGCCAGGGGTTTTCCTTCAGCACAAGAAAACTGATCAGACACATCTACTCCTTGGGGTGCGGACATTTGATATGAATCATCCGGATCGGTTTGCTCTCTCTGTACTTTCAACGATCCTCGGTGGCGGTATGTCTTCGCGGCTCTTTCTCTCAGTGCGTGAGCGGCGTGGTCTTGCATATAGCGTACATACGTCAGCCGACAGTTATCATGACGCGGGATATCTCGCGACCCAGTGTGGTGTCGAACACGAAAATCTCGAGAAAACAATTAATGTTATCCTTGATGAGTACCGGAAAATTGCGACCGAGAACGTCGAAGCGGAGGAACTCTCGAAAGCGAAGGAATATATCAAGGGGAAACTGGCGATGGGGCTTGAGGGGTCGGATGATGTGGTGGAGTATCTCGTGACGCAAGAAACGGTGCGCGGAGAAATTGTCCTGCCCAAAGAAAAAGCCAAGCTGATCGACCGGGTAACAGCGGATGACGTTTTGCGCGTGGCCAAGGATATTTTCCAAAACAAAAAACTCAATCTCGCGGTCATCGGCCCGCATGTGCATCAGAAGGAGCTAGAAAAGTTGGTGAAGCTATAAAAATAAGTGACCGTCAGGCAGTACCGGACGGTCAGAGGGGTGCAATGGTTGGTCTTCAATTCTGCCGGTGCCTTCTTCGGACGAGGAAACCACACAGGCAGCCAAGACCGATACAGGCTGAGATGAGTCCGCACAGGACGGTTCCATGACGGTGCATCGGTGTCCAGAGATGCGGAAAGCCGAGCATCAAGACAGCGAACGAGAAAAAGAACAGAGAACAAAACCCATACATGCGCAAACGAAACACGATAGCCCCCTATTGAGAGAATGGAACATACCGAGTATAGACGAAACCTCATTTTCAATCAATATGACTGATCTGCATTCAGGAACATTGTCTGTCGTCGGGACGCCGATCGGCAATCTTGCTGACATCACGCTGCGCGCGTTGGAAACTTTGAAAACAGTGGATTTTGTCCTGGCCGAGGATACGCGGGTGACAAAAAAGCTCCTCATGAGGTATGAGATCACGACTCCTGTTTTCTCGGCGCATGAACACACAGACATCAAAAAGCTTGAAGGCTTTCTCGATCGCATCGAAGCCGGAGAGAATGTTGCGGTAGTGACTGACGCCGGGACGCCAGGGTTGTCGGACCCGGGGAATATACTTGTGTCACTCGCGCTTGTACGCGGTATTGCGGTGGTACCGATTCCGGGAGTGTCCGCGGTCGCGGCATTGGTTTCGGTGGCTGGCATTGATATGCGAGAATTCACTTTCCTTGGTTTTCCGCCACACAAGAAGGGACGTGAGACGTATTTCAAACGTGTGGCCGCAAGTGTTCTACCGATTATGTACTATGAGTCGCCCCACCGACTCCTGAAGAACTTGGAATTGCTCCAGTCGCTCTCGCCGGAAAAGCGTATTATCATCGGTCGCGAACTCACCAAGATGTATGAGGAAATTGTGCGGGGGAGTATCGCCGAGGGAATCGCGTATTTCACCGAGCATCCCGAAAAGGTAAAAGGGGAATTCACGGTGATAGTCTATTGAAAAAATGCCCAAAAAGTTTCAAAGCCCGAGTACGCAGTTGCGTATCGGGCTTCGGGTGATGGATGTGGTTACTTCCTCGGGCCGAGGACGGCATCGGCTAGTCCGTTGCTCGCGAATATACACGAGCCGCCGCTGGCACAGTCCGCTGATGCCAGCAGGTAGGCAAACGACACGGCCAGGATCACCCCGATCAGGTTGAGCAGGGCTGCCCCGTGGTTATACCAGAACATCCGGATTTTGCGGTACTTCATTCTTCTACTCCTTCGTGCGTTGGGTGTGGGATGGGAAAAAACTACTCATTTCAAACCAGCACAGTATACACTATAGGAATGGAAAAGTCAAGAGTGCTATACTGAAATGGCATAAATAAGCCAATTATTTCCTTTTTTATATGCGATTTGCTTTGACGGTAAAAGGTATCATTCGAAATCCATCAGGGGCGATTCTGGTTGTGAAGCGGAGCGAGACAGATGCACATAAGCCCGGTATTTGGGAGACGGTTGGTGGTGGTGTTGACCGCGAGGAGGCGCCACAGCAAGCCCTCGAACGTGAGATCCTTGAGGAGGTTGGCATTGCAGTGACTGTTGGTGCACCCTTTCACGTGTTTACTTTCCACAAGGATACCGGACAGTTCAAGGTCGGTGTCACGTTCCTATGTGATACCCTGGAAGAGGCCGTCACGCTCTCACCGGAGCATAGCGAATACCGCTGGATCCAGCCATCAGAGTTCGCAAGTCTGGAGTCTATCCCATCGCTCTACGAAGAAATTGCTGATTATGCCCAAAAATATGCTCGATAAGACAACTCAATCATTTTTTATTACAACGGCCATTGACTACGTGAATGCGGCGCCCCATGTCGGGCACGCGGTGGAGAAAGTGTTAACCGATGTCATTGCGCGCTATCAGGTTCTCCAACGGAGCAAAGAGCACGTCTATTTCCTCACTGGTTCGGACGAAAACAGTTTGAAGAATGTCCAGGCGGCGGAGAAAGTCGGTCGTCCAGTCGAAGAATTCGTTGCCGAGACGGCTGAGAAGTTCCGTTCACTCGCCGACTCGCTCGATCTCTCGTTCGACCAATTCATCCGTACGACGGAACCGCGCCACTTCGAAGGCGCGAAGAAATTTTGGAACGCTCTCAAGAAAGACGATCTTGAGCTGAGGAAGTATCGCGGGCTGTACTGCGTCGGCTGCGAGGAATTCAAGATGGAAAAAGACCTCGTCGATGGACTCTGTCCCGATCATAAGGTCGCCCCAGAAGTTGTAGAGGAAGAAAATTGGTTCTTCAAGCTGTCGAACTATGGTGATCGATTGCTTGCGCTGATTGAATCAGGCGAACTGAAAATCTATCCGGACTATCGGAAGAATGAAGTCGTATCGTTCATCAAGATGGGACTCGAGGATTTCTCTATTTCGCGTTCGGTGGCGCGGGCCAAGGGTTGGGGCGTGCCGGTGCCGGGCGACGAATCTCAGATCATGTATGTCTGGGTGGATGCCCTGTCGAACTACGTCACGGCGCTTGACTATGCGACGGACGGGGAGTTGTACCAGAAATACTGGGCCGGGGATTCGGAGCGCGTGCATGTCATCGGCAAAGGGATACTCCGTTTCCATGCGATCTATTGGCCGGCGATGCTTCTCTCGGCGGATTTGCCGCTCCCGACCACGATCTATGCGCACGAGTATCTGACCATCAATGGGCAAAAGATGTCGAAGTCACTCGGCAATGTCATCTATCCGGATGAACTGGTGGAGAAATATGGCGTCGATGGGACACGCTATCTCCTTCTGACCGCTTTGCCATACTCGAAGGACGGTGACCTGTCGTGGGAAAAGATGACCGAGAAGTACAATGCCGACCTGGCTAATGGGCTCGGCAATCTCGTGAGCCGAGTCGTGCGACTCGCTCACGACATGGAGCACGGAGCACGGAGCACGGAGCATGGAAATGACCAAGGGATCAAATCATTCTTTGCTGAATTCAGAATTGCCGATGGGTTGGAGTATATCTGGGGTAAGGTGCGTGAGGCCAATAAATATGTCGATGAGAAGAAACCATGGGAGCTTGCCAAGACGGATGTGAAAAAATTTGAAATGGTGATGGGGAACCTTGTGGATCAGGTGGCGTGTATTGCTGTACTCCTCCAGCCATTTTTGCCCGGAACCTCAGAGAGGATTGCAACGGCGCTTCAAACTGGGAAAGTCGAACCGCTCTTTAAGAGAATCAAATAGATGCACGATATCCACACCCATCTGTATCTGCCGCAGTATGACGCGGACCGCGACGCGGTGATCGCGCGTGCCCATGCGGCGGGGATAGACCATATGTTTGTCATTGGTTGTACAGTCGAGGAAAGCCGGGCATGTGTCGTGCTCGCCGAGAAATATCCAGAGATCTTTGCCAGTGTCGGGATTCATCCGCACGAATTCAATGAAGAGAAATCATGGAACAAGGCACATATAGCAGAATCTATTCAAGCGCTCAAGAATTTAATAGAGGGATCGAAGAAGATCATCGCGATTGGAGAGTGCGGACTTGATTACTCCAGCCACAAACCTGACAAGACTATTAGTGTTGAACAGAAAGCGAGACAGAGAGAGGGGTTTCTCGCACAGATCACGCTTGCGAGCGAGCTTGGCTTGCCCCTTATCGTTCATTGCCGAGATGCGTATGCCGACATGTTTGAGATACTGAAAGCAGGGAGTGCTCAGTTGAAGGCGGTTATTTTGCATTGCTACATGGGCGATACCGAGGTGACAAAAACATTCCTCGAACTCAAAAATGTTTATTTTTCTTTTGCCGGAAATATCACCTATCCAGTGAGATCTATCATCGCCGGGACAAAGGATGACTTGACGGAGACAGTGAGACTGGTCCCGCTTGACCGGCTTTTTGTCGAAACGGACTGTCCTTTCCTTGCACCGCAGGTCGTGCGTGGGGAGCGCAATGAACCGGCCTCTGTCAGGCATGTCGCGCAGGCAGTAGCACTCTTCAAAGAGACAAGTGCGGAGGTCGTTGCGGAAGCGGTGAGTGAGAATGTTCGCTTCGTTTTCGGAAAACTAACCTGACCGCTATAATAGAGAGGCCTATTAATTCTGTACGCTATGAGCTTGTTTGAGACGCTTCCGAGTGAGCGAACGGGGAATGGAGATGGAGTGCGGTTGGACGATGTGGGGGGCACTGAGAAAGGCGAAGCACTGACGGCAAGAGAAGAATCGATTCAGGTGCCTGATTCGCTGCCGGTTTCGGTTGAGGTGCCTGTGAGTGACGATGGTTTCCGAGAGGACGCACCGATTCAATATGGCGAAGGTCATGTCGGTTTAGGGGCAGTGGAACAGGGTGAGGGAATCGGCATTGCTGGAGATGGTCCAGGAGCACTTCATCTTTCATTGCCGCCTCTTGATGTATCCGCCTCTCATCCGAAGTCACCAGAAGGGAGCCTCGATGGTCCAACTCCGGATCTGTATATTACTGGTCATGGAAAACAGGGGGGCGAAACTCCCGAGCAGCTCCGGGCACGGAGACGAAGAGAAGGTTTGCGATCGTATAGCGGAAATGGAAGCGAGCTCCAACTCCCGTTGTCATCAGAGCGACAATCTATCCATCCGACTCGAAAAGACGGGGTGTAGGGAGCGATTCATTGGACGGTTCAGGTACTATCTTGAAGATTTTATTAAGTCATAGAAATTTTTCGTATGGGAGCGAACGAAGGAGAGAGGGTCCGGGGTGAGTGTGCATCGGGCGAAGATACGAATTTGCGGGACGCTGCGGTGAGGCGGGCGGCAGAACATGAATATGCTCGGGATTTGGCTCGGGAGGTACAGGCTCAGAAAGTTGAAGACTTGCGGCAGACTATTGCTGTGAAGGAAGCTGCTCTTCTGGCTGTGCAGGCAAGTCTAGAAGCGGTGGTTGCTCAGATACAACGAGGGACACGATTGGCTGATGAGTCTGGGCGCCCGACTGTTCAGGCATTGAATCAAACATTGGCTGCGGAAGCCCAAAACCAGAAGCTCCAACTCCTATCTCAGCAAGGAGTCTTGACATCAGAAATTCAAGCACTGAAAGAACAGTTAGCAACACTCTAGAAGTCTCGCCGTTTGACGTTTCACCCATTCCTGACTACACTGGAAGCGCTCAAAAGAAGGCCATCCTTCTTTTTGCATATCTAAAGGAAGCCTATGGAAATTTCTATTGCCGCGGAAAAACTTTTCTCGTTTGGCACCTTTCCGGTGACGAACGCATTTCTCGTCGGTGCAATTGTCTCGGGGATGCTCATGCTCGTCACGCGCCGCATCGTCGAGCGTTGGAAAGAAGTGCCGACTGGGGCACAGAATGTACTCGAAGTTATCGTCGAATCGCTTCTCGACCTGGTGCAGTCAGTGACACATGATCGGAAACAAGCACTTCAGTTTTTTCCGCTCATCGCAACAATTTTCCTTTTCGTCCTCTGCTCGAACTGGGCGGGACTGTTACCGGGTCTCGGTACCGTAGGGCTCGCCCATGGAGAGGCAGGACACGCGACTATTATTCCCTTTCTCAGGAGTACATCTGCTGATCTCAACTTCACCCTCGCCCTCTCACTCATCGTCGTGCTCACGATCCAATTTACTGGCATCGCGGCTATGGGAATCGTGAAATATGGCCAAAAGTTTTTTGTTAGCCCTTTTCATAAACCTTATGGCATTGGAACAGCAGTCGGTATTCTCGAGCTCGTATCGGAAGTGGGGAAGACTATCTCATTCACGTTCCGTCTCTTCGGGAATGTGTTTGCAGGTGAAGTGCTCCTGACAGTCATGCTTCACCTGGTACCATATTTTCTGCCACTCCCGTTTCTCTTTCTTGAAATCTTCGTTGGTTTTATCCAAGCTGTAGTGTTTGCGATGCTCACGCTTGTTTTCTTGAAGATGGCGACGATTCCACCGGAACATTGAAAAATAATTGAGATTGGACAAAGTGTGGATGTTAGAGTAGACTGGAGGCGTTTTATTTCGTGTTTTATTTGGTAGGATAACTCGTATTAATCAGAGAAGTATATGGAATTGGAATCAGCCAAAATGATTGGTGCCGCTCTTGCGATGGGTTTGGGTGCGATTGGTCCCGGTATCGGACTTGGTATCCTCGCATCCAAGGCACTCGAAGCCATTGGTCGGAATCCAGAAGCACAGTCAAAGGTCCAGACCACGATGATTCTGGCGATTGCCGTGACAGAGGCGGTGGCGATTTATGCACTTGTCGTGGCTTTGATGATCTTGTTTGGATAGTCCAACTAGCGCGTAGAACTCATTTGCCTGCTCGATAACTACTCGAATGATGCGGTGAGAATGGTGGACCAGGATAAAAAGCCCCGTGTTCACCCTTACTTACCCATTTTGATTCCCTCTTGACCATGGATATTCTCGCTAAGCTCGGCATTGATTGGAAGTTGCTTATCGCTCAAGCGATTAACTTTGTCGTGCTGCTCTGGGTGCTTCGTCGGTATGCGTATCAACCGATCCTTCGGGCTCTTGAGGCTCGAACCAAAAAGATTGAACAGGGGCTTTCGGATGCTGCTCAGTCTCAGGCAAAACTCCAGAATATAGTTGAGGAGGAGAAGCGCGTAATGGCGATTGCTCGGGAAGAGGCGCGCGATATTCTTTTGAAGGCCGAGGCCAATGCTCAGGAACGAGATGCATCAATGCTTCGCGAGACAAAGAAGAAGATAGAGAAAATGATAGCTGATGCAGATGTTCACTTATCAGAAGAGAAAGCCCGTCTAGTGCGCGAAGCAAAAACAGAGATTTCAGCACTGGTTGTGCTCGCAACGGAGCGAGTCCTCGGAGAGTCAGTTGATACCAAAGTTGATGCCACCCTCGTTGAAAAAGCTTTGAAAATGAGCGAATAAAGAGTTATGAGAATTGTTGATACACAACTTGCCCGAGCCGTACTAGAACTCAATGCAGAGGGGCGGTTGTCAGGGGGCGATCTAGCTTTAGCTCTTTCACGATTCTTGCGTCGTCATCATCTGGAACGTCGGGCAGGCAAGATAAGTCGCACGCTTGAAGCGTATGCGGAATTCATCTCGGGTATCCGCAGCGCAACTGTCACCACTGCTCATCCGTTGGATGATGCAGGGCAAGAACAAATGAGTCGGATGGCAGCTCGGCTTTTGGGGAAACCGGGATCGATCATCAATCCTACTTTTCGAGAGGATCCTAAACTGATCGGTGGTTTTCGGATTGAGACCGATGATACGTGTTATGACAGTTCTGTTGCTCGAGGACTAAAGGAACTCCATAAATCATTGTTGTGATCACCGCTTTATGACAAATCCCTTGATTGAAGAATTGAAGAAAGAACTCTCACAGTTTCATCATGTGGTAGAACGTGAGTCTATTGGTACTGTCCTGGAAGTGGGTGATGGTGTTGCTCGTGTGGCCGGATTGTCTGATGTCATGGCATCTGAAATGGTGGAGTTTGAAAATGGAGCGCTTGGAGTGGCACTCAACTTGGAAGAGGGTGAAGTGGGTGTCATGATCATGAGCGAGCTTGGCGATCTCTCCGAGGGTATGAAAGTCAAGTCAACCGGACAGATTTTGTCAGTCCCGGTGGGGGAGGAATTGATTGGTCGAGTGGTGACAGCGCTTGGAAGGGCTATTGATGGTAAGGGAGAAATCAAGACTGAGAAGTTCTATCCGGTGGAAAAGATCGCTCCAGGTGTCATTACGCGCCAATCGGTCCACCAACCACTTCAGACGGGTATCAAGGCTATCGATGCACTTATCCCCGTTGGGCGTGGTCAGCGTGAACTTATCATTGGCGACCGTCAGACCGGTAAGACAGCAGTGGCGATCGATACGATTATCAATCAGAAGGGCCAGAATGTGCTTTGCATCTATGTCGCGATCGGTCAGAAGGAATCAAAAGTCGCCCGGATTCGGGCAGAACTCGAGAAGGCTGGGGCGATGGAATATACAACGATCGTCGTGGCAGGCGTCTCTGAATCCGCAGCCCTCTCCTATATCGCCCCGTATGCCGGCTGTGCGATGGGCGAATACTTTATGGATCAGGGGAAGGATGTATTGGTTGTGTATGATGATCTCTCAAAGCATGCGGTTGCGTACCGACAGATTTCACTGATTCTGCGTCGTCCGCCTGGTCGCGAGGCCTATCCCGGTGATGTGTTTTATGTTCATTCTCGCTTGCTTGAGCGCAGCGCTAAGCTCAATGCGGAAAACGGGGGTGGTTCGCTGACAGCATTGCCGATTATTGAGACACAGGCCGGTGATGTCTCGGCGTATATCCCAACCAATGTGATTTCAATCACTGATGGCCAGATTTATCTCGAATCAGACCTCTTCTACAAGGGTATTCGACCAGCACTGAATGTTGGTATCTCGGTGTCAC
Organism: uncultured Bdellovibrionales bacterium; assembly: GCA_964385515.1. Classification (GTDB taxonomy): domain Bacteria; phylum Patescibacteriota; class Minisyncoccia; order Moranbacterales; family UBA1568; genus SSEF01. Next base: position 18,720 of record CAYLPD010000016.1, on the reverse strand, counting down.
GTGTGGGATCAGCCGCTCAGATCAAAGCGATGAAACAAGTCGCTGGGACACTCCGGCTCGATCTTGCACAATTTCGTGAGATGGAGGCCTTTGCTCAGTTTGGTTCTGACCTGGATGAAAAAACTCGTTCGCTCATTGAACGAGGGCGTCGAGCAGTAGAAGTACTGAAACAACCTCAGTATGCTCCGCTCCCGGTTGAGAAAGAAGTTGCTCTCTTGTATGCGCTCTCGCGAGGATATCTCGATGATGTTGCGGTTGACGCACTAGGGAGATTCGAAAAGGAATTTTTGTCCTCACTGGAGGTTGAGGGCACAGAACTGCTTGAGGCGATCGTGAAGGAAAAGGCGTTGACCGAATCAGTAGAAGCCAAATTGAAGACACATATTGAATCGTTTAAGAAGGGTTTTGCTGCATGAAGGAGTACGGGGACTTGCTAAAGGTGGGGGAAGCCTGAACATCGTGGCGCCATACTGTAGTTGCCTATACCATTGACCTTATGCCATCAGGGAAAGACATTCGTCGACGTATCAAGGGTGTAAAAAGCACCGGGAAAATCACTCGTGCGATGGAGATGATTTCGGCTGTCAAAATGCGTCGGGCGGTTGAGCGTGCGATGGCAATGCGGCCGTATGCTCAAGCGGTCATTTCTGTCTTGCACCGGGTGACCGTGGCCGTGAAACATGAGCGCCATCCGTTGCTTCTTGATCGACCGATTCAGCGTGAGCTCTATGTGGTGATTACGTCAAATCGGGGTCTGTGTGGTTCGTTTAATACCCAGGTGCTTCGGAAGTTGCGAGAGGCTCGGGCCGAGGATCGGGAACGGCAAGCGGCCTTTATTACTCTCGGTAAGAAGGGTGAGCAGGCAGTTCATCGGATGAAAGGGGAAATTATTGCATCTTTTCCCGAAGTTTTCGATTATCCACGAGTCGCTGATATGCGGCCAGTTGTACGCATTATCTTGGATGAGTTTCTCAGTGGTCGGGTTGATCGGGTCGTGATGGTGTACACCGACTATGTCTCAGCGCTCGTTCAGAGAGTGAAAGTGCGTGCGCTTGTGCCGGTAACTGAAAAGGATGCCAAAAAAATGTTGGATGAGATTGGACTGGAAACGAATGGAAATATGAAGGGGGATTTCCTTATTGAGCCATTTCCTGAAACGGTGCTTGAGACGATCATTCCGCGTCTTATAGAAGCAGAGCTGTATCATGCGGTGCTCGAGTCAAATGCCTCGCAAGAGGCGGCTCGGATGGTCGCGATGCGGAGTGCTACCGATGCTGCTCGGGATATGACGGCTGATCTCACGCTTGCCTACAATCAACTCCGTCAAGGCAAGATCACACAGGAGATCGCCGAGCTTTCGGCAGGCATGGCAGCGGTGCAGGCATAATTTTGAAATAATTCAAAGCATATGAACGACACAGGAAAAATCATCCAAATTATCGGGCCGGTCATCGATGTTGAGTTCGCTGACGGAACAGGGTTGCCCAAAATCCATGATGCGCTTGAAGTTGGGACGGATAAGCTTGTTGTTGAAGTTCACCAACACCTTGGTGGTGGACGAGTGCGGGCGGTCGCTATGGGTTCGACCGATGGGCTTCGGCGAGGTGTTTCAGCGATTGCTACTGGTGCGCCGATCAGCGTCCCTGTCGGGAAAGCAGTTCTCGGTCGCATGTTCGATGTTCTCGGTCGCACGATCGATGGAAAAGAGAGTACTCATTTTGAGAAGCGAAGTTCGATTTATCGCTCGGCTCCTTCCTTTGAAGAACAATCAACGAAGGCTGAAATATTTGAAACAGGTATCAAGTCCATCGACTTGATCTGTCCCTTTATGAAGGGGGGAAAAGTTGGCTTGTTTGGCGGAGCTGGTGTTGGGAAGACAGTTGTAATTCAGGAACTCATTCGAAATATCGCTCAGGAACATGGTGGGTACTCAGTCTTTGCTGGTGTCGGGGAGCGAACACGTGAGGGTAATGATCTCTACCATGAAATGAAAGACTCGGGCGTGCTCGACAAGACCGCGCTGGTTTTCGGCCAGATGAATGAGCCGCCCGGATCGCGCCAGCGCGTTGCTCTTTCTGCACTGACCATGGCCGAGGATTTCCGTGACAGTGAAGGTAAAGACGTATTGCTCTTTATCGACAATATTTTTCGTTTCACTCAAGCGGGCTCGGAAGTGTCGGCACTTCTCGGGCGTATCCCCAGCGCGGTGGGCTATCAGCCGACACTTGCCGAAGAGATGGGGGTGTTGCAGGAGCGCATCACCTCGACCAAACAGGGGTCGATCACCTCGGTGCAGGCCGTGTATGTGCCAGCGGATGACCTGACGGACCCGGCGCCTGCCACGACCTTTGCTCACCTGGATTCAACGGTTGTCTTGAATCGTGCATTGACTGAGATTGGTATCTATCCCGCGGTTGATCCGCTTGATTCGAGCTCGACTATCCTCGATCCACAAATTGTTGGGGAGCGACATTATGCTGTCGCGCGTGGAGTCCAGCGTGTCCTGCAGCGCTATAAGGACTTGCAGGATATTATTGCTATTCTCGGTATGGAAGAGTTGACGGAGGAGGATAAGCTTACGGTTTCTCGGGCCCGCAAGGTACAGAAATATCTTTCACAGCCATTCTTTGTCGCGGAACAGTTCACGGGTGCAGCAGGAAAATATGTCAAACTGGAAGACACAATCGAGGGTTTTGAACAGATCCTGTCGGGTGCGCTTGACCATGTTCAGGAGCAGGATTTCTACATGAAAGGTTCCATTAACGAGGTGGTGGTCGCGACTCAAGGTAAAGCATCCTAACCATGTCAACGCTTACACTCAAACTCGTTACGCCGGAGCGTCTCGTGGCTTCAATGGAGGCATCAGCAGTGACACTTCCTATTGCCGATGGTGATGTGACTGTTTTGCCTGAACATACTCCCTATATTGGTGCACTGAAAGCGGGCGAAGTTATCGTCCATCTCACTGATGGCAGGGAGGAAAGTCTCGCAGTGTCCGGGGGTTTTGTTGAATTCGATTCGGGCATGCTTTCCATCTTGGCTGACACGGCGGAGCGGGCCGAAGAGATCGACATGGAACGCGCTGAGGCAGCTCGGACATTGGCGGAGACAATTCAACTGCGACAAGAGTCGATGAGTGAAGAAGAGTATGCGCGTGTTGCGGCAGCGATTGAGAAGGAAATGATTCGCATCAAGGTAGTACGGAAGCATCATAATCGAGTGGGACCAAATGTAATTACGCACGAATAGGGGATCAGTATCGCCCTTGGTACTAGCGCGATTTATTCCGGAGGAGTAAACTGACGAGGCAGATAGGCCTTGGCATTTTGTAATACATAAATAAAATCATATGGCAGCGCGTCGTTTTGACTGGAAGAAACACATACGGATTGGCGGGTTTCTTTTTGTGTTCGTCATGTTTGCTCCAGTATTGGCGATATTTCTTTCACAGTCACTCGCGTTGATTTCCAAAAGGGGGCCGGTTCAAGGCGGTGTTTCGGTTGATCCTCGTGGGCAAATGATGGATGGGTCGGGCATGATGGCCACGGGCATGGAGAGGAGAAGGGTGTGGCGAGATACATCAGATGCTGTTCCGATGTTCAAAGATACGTTGACATTCCCGAGTTCGGGGACAACAATCCCTGTATCGGCAACCGAGCGGAAAGTGGTGGGTAGTGCCTCACTCGACCTCCGTGCTCAGAGTGTGGTGTGGACAAATAACCGGATTCAGGATTCCGTAAAGAATGTGGGTGGCTATGTTGAGAATGTCAGTCTTTCACAACCAAAGAATGATATTCGGACCGCTTGGCTTGAGGTCCGGGTGCCGACAGATCGTTTGGATACAGTGATTGATGAAGCCAAGAAAGCGGCAGCGTCTGTCGTCAGTGAGGATCGGAATATTCAGGATGCAACAGATCAGAGTATCGATTTGAACGCCCGACTCAATGCAAAACGTGCTGAGGAGTCCGCGTTAGTTTCTCTGCTCAATAAGGCTGAGAAAGTGAGTGATGTGATTGAGGTGACAGAACGACTCTCGATGGTTCGGAGCGAGATAGAGCAACTCGATGCTCAGAATCGCCGATTGGAAGGCCAAGTTGCTATGGCATCGCTCACGATTTCAATTACTGAGGATCCGCGCGTCATTGTAGACGCTGATGGAGTGCGTGACGGAAATGTCGTGAAGCGTTCCGTGACTGATCTTACTCGCTGGTCAATCGCCTTGGTAAGCGCTCTGGCTGCGATTGCTATCAGTGGCGTACCGGTGTTGATGGTGTACGGATTCTTTATCTGGCTCTTCTATCGACTCGGTGTGTTTATCGCCAGACGAGTGGTTGGGAAGTAGCTACATTCCTATCGAATGAAAACCCCACTTTTCTAAAGTGGGGTTTTGTGCATACGCATCTGAAAAGTACCATACTATCCTCAAAAAACTCCTTATCCTGCATCTGGCTTGTTGATTCAACGAATCCTATTTTCGAGATGTTGTGACGTTGTCTGTTTAGCTCAGCGGAAAAACCCAATGGAGTAAGCCCAATATTCAATCTGAGAAAAGGGTGTTTTTCCTTGAAAAAAGCCTCATTTTCGGATAAAGTGGGGGAGTAAGGTACGCATATGGATATAAAGTACAACCCAAAAAAGATCGAAAGGAAGTGGCAAAACTACTGGAACGTACGGGGTACATATCGTCAGTATCAGCGTCCCCAGAAGCAGTACGTTTTGGATATGTTTCCGTACCCGTCTGGTGCCGGTCTGCACGTGGGACATCCCAAAGGATATATTGCTTCAGATGTGTATGCACGTTTCAAACAGCTCCAGGGGCGTGGTGTGATCCACCCGATGGGGTGGGATGCGTTTGGTTTACCCGCGGAGCAGTATGCGATCAAGAACAAGATTCACCCAAGCGTTGCGGTCAGAAAAAACATTGCGACGTTCAAGAAGCAATTGCAGAAGATCGGCTTTACCTATGATTGGGGGCGTGAGATAAACACGACTGATCCAGAATATTATCGTTGGACTCAGTGGATATTTCTCCAGATGTGGAAGCAAGGTCTTGCCTACCAATCATTTGATCCGATCAACTGGTGTCCTTCGTGTCAGACGGGACTCGCCAATGAAGACTTGGAGGATGGGCGTTGTGAGCGTTGCGAGAGTGTTGTGGAGAAACGCCCGATGCGTCAGTGGGTACTCCGGATTACGGCCTATGCCGACAAGATGTTGCGCGACCTCAAGAAACTGGACTGGCCGGAAGGAGTGAAGGAAGCGCAACGGAATTGGATTGGGAGAAGTGAGGGTGTTGAGGTGGTTTTTTGTGTGGCGGATACGGAAGAAGAGATTCGAGTGTTTACGACTCGACTCGATACTATCTACGGCTGTACTTATGTTGTTGTGGCACCGGAACATGCAATCATCCAAAAGGAAAAATTAAAAATCAAAAATTGGGAGGCAGTTGAACGATATCTCACTACAACCAGAGAGAAGACAGACCTGGAACGTACGGAACTCAACAAGGAAAAGACGGGCGTATGTCTTGAGGGGCTTGAAGTTGTCCATCCGTTTACTGGCGAGTGTTTGCCAGTTTATGCCGCGGACTATTGTCTCGGCACCTATGGCACAGGCGCGGTGATGGGCGTTCCAGCGCATGATGAGCGTGATTTCACATTTGCGAAGCAGCATAACCTCCCGATTAAGTCCGTTGTCGCTCCGTATATTGAGCTTTCGGGGGATTTTGCTCCGAGAAAAGATAAACAGACAACCACACGTGAATGTGTGACGGGGATTGTTTTTAATCGGGGTGGGGACAAAGTGCTTATTCTACGCCGGAAGAAAGATAGCATGCATGTATTTCCTGGCGGCGGGGCAGAGAAGGGTGAATCACTGGAGACAGCCATAATGCGGGAAGTCCGAGAGGAAACTGGCTATGTAGATTTTGAGATTGTCCGAGTCATCACCCCACGTTTGTACGGGCGTGGATACAAAGCACATAAGGATGTGAACTGTTTTGATCCAGATACAGTATTTGAATTACGGCTGAAATCAGAGGAACAGAAAGAGGTGGCAGAAGAGGAACGTCAAACGCACGAATTGTTTTGGGTGGGAAAGGAAGAGGTAAGTGATCTGCCTCGCTTTGCTGATCATCACGAGTATATGTGGAGGATGCTTCGGGGTGGGGAAAAGGCTTTCTGTGATGATGGCATCGTTTTTGCGTCAAAAGACTTTACCGGGCTGTCCTCCGTAGAAGCACGAGAGCAGATGGCAGTCTGGCTCAAGAGAGCAAAACTTGGGAAAAAGGTTATCAACTACAAGATGCGCGACTGGGTATTTTCTCGCCAGCGTTACTGGGGTGAGCCAATTCCACTCATTCATTGTGCACAGTGTGGCGTAGTGCCGGTACCGGAACGGGATCTGCCGGTGAAACTTCCCAATGTGAAGAGTTATGAACCGACAGGTACCGGGGAGTCACCACTCGCGGCAATTGCATCTTGGGTGAATGTAAAGTGTCCAAAGTGCCAAGGGCGAGCCAAGAGAGAAACCAATACGATGCCACAGTGGGCCGGCTCTTGCTGGTACTACCTCCGCTTCATTGATCCGAAGAATACGAAAGCGCCTTTCAATGCGAGGAAGGAGAAAATGTGGTCGCCAGTCGATGTGTACGTCGGTGGAGACCATGCGACACGCCATCTCATCTATGCGCGGTTTTGGCACAAGTTCCTCTATGACCAAGGGATAGTGAGCACATCTGAGCCGTTCAAACGTTTGGAGTTTCTCGGGCTGATTCTCGCAGCTGATGGGCGTAAGATGTCGAAACGTTGGGGCAATGTTATAAATCCAGATGATGTCATCGAACAGTTCGGTGCTGATGCTTTTCGGTTGTACGAAATGTTCATGGGACCTTTCACACAATCCATCGCCTGGAATACGGATGGTGTTGTTGGAACGAGGCGGTTCTTGGAAAAGGTGTGGGGCTTGAAGTCAAAAGTCAAAAGTCAAAAGTCAAAAGTGCAAGTCAAAAATCAAAAATTGGATACATTAGTACACCAGACCATAAAAAAAGTGACCGAGGATATTGAAGACTTCAAATTCAATACAGCCATCAGCTCGCTCATGATCTTGGTCAATGCTCTAGGAAAAGAACCCTCTATTCAATATTCTACATTTAACACACTCTTGTTCCTCCTCAGCCCTTTCGCGCCACATGTCACGGAGGAGCTGTGGCAGAAGCAGGGTGAGAAGGAATCAATTTTCCTTGCCTCATGGCCGAAATATGATTCAAAAAAGCTGCATGAAGAAACCAAGGTCATTGGTGTTCAAGTGAACGGAAAAGTCCGCGGGACAATCAAACTCGCTGCCGATGCGACCGAAGCCGAGGCCAAGGCGCTCGCCCTGACCGATTCGAGAGTAAGTCCATTTCTCGATGGGAAACAAGTTTGCAAATGTATCTATGTGCCGGGCCGCATCCTGAATTTTGTCGTTACTGATTAACTCTCCTCTCCTATGTGTGGCATTGTCGGATACATCGGACAGCGAGGAGCCAAAAAGTTTCTTATTGAAGGTTTGAAGCGACTTGAATACCGGGGTTATGATTCGGCTGGAATTGCGTTCGTAGTGCCAGGGAAAGTACGCGTTGTTCGTTCGCTCGGCAAAGTTGCAGTGCTTGAATCCAAACTCGGCGACAGAGTTGTCTCAAGCGTGGGTATTGCACATACTCGCTGGGCGACTCACGGTAAGCCGTCCGAAAAGAATGCTCATCCGCATGTTGACTGCCTCTCTCGTGTCGCGGTCGTGCACAATGGCATCATTGAGAACTATCAGGAGCTGCGTTCTTCGCTTGAAAAACGCGGACATCATTTCCGATCCGAGACCGATACTGAGACGATTGCCCACCTCATTGAAGAGCAAATGAAGGATGGTTTCTCTTTTGAAGAGGCATTTCCACGTGCTCTTCGTATGCTCCGTGGTGCCTATGGAATTGTTGCAATGTCGAGCGATGCACCGGATTTTTTTCTCGCCGCCCGCCAGTCAAGTCCGCTCATTATCGGTATCAGCAAAGGTGAAATGCTTATTGCTTCTGATGTTTCAGCGATGATGGGTGATGTGAAACGAGTGGTCTATCTCGATGATGGTGAGATCGCCAAAGTGAGCCGAGATGGCTATAGCGTGAAGACACTTGATAGTCGCGAGCGTGAGAAGAAAGAAGTGGAGATCGGGTGGAATCGGGATGTAGCTGAACGTGGCGGATTCCCACATTTTATGCTCAAGGAGATCTTTGAACAGCCGAAGAGTTTTGCGGATGCGCTCCGCGGAAGACTGCTCGTCAAAGAGGGGCGAGTCCGACTTGGTGGCTTGCGCACGGTTGAGAAACGATTGCGTCGGATCAATCGCATTGTTATTGTTTCTTGTGGTACATCATATCACTCGGGCCTCATTGGCGAGTATTTGCTTGAAGAAATTTCCGGTATCCCAACCGAGGTCGAGATGGCATCAGAATTTCGTTATCGGAAGCCGATCGTTGATCAGAGAACAATGGTCGTTGCTATCTCTCAGTCAGGTGAGACAGCTGATACGCTTGCTGCGATTCGTGAGGCAAAGTCACAAGGAGCGCTGACTATCGGAATTGTAAACGTCGTCGGCTCGACAATCTCACGAGAGACGGACGCGGGCATTTATTGTCATGCGGGACCGGAGGTGAGCGTTGCTTCGACCAAGGCATTTACTTCACAACTTGCTATCCTTTCGCTCCTCGCGGTGTATCTTGGCCAGGATCGGAGATTAGCACCGAAGGCGGCGGCTCGGATAGTGAAATCACTTGCCATGATTTCAAAACAAATGGAAGTTGTGCTTGAGCAAGCCAAGCAGATCAAAAAACTTGCAAAACGCTATGCCAAGGAATCGCACTACCTTTACCTCGGACGTAAGTACAATTTCCCCAATGCACTTGAGGGGGCGCTGAAGATCAAGGAGATTGCCTACGTTCCGGCCCAAGGTTACCCAACTGGCGAGATGAAACACGGTCCGATTGCGCTTATCGAGCCGAAATCGTTCGTCATCATGCTCATTCCAGATGACAGTGTCTACACAAAAAACATGAGCGGCATGGAGGAGATCTTGGCACGTGGTGGTTCGGTACTTGCCATTGCATCAGAGGGGGACCAGACGATTCATACGAAAGCGACTCACGTTCTTACGATCCCAAAGACACTTGAAATGTTGACACCTGTCCTCTCAGCACTGCCACTTCAACTCTTTGCGTATTTCGTCGCGACGGAGCGTGGGTATGACATTGATCAACCACGGAATCTCGCCAAGAGTGTCACGGTTGAGTAATATAGTCATATGGCCTCAGGCCATTTTTATTCCTACAGATTGAACACATGAAAAGCAGCATTCCCGAATTTCTCCCACTTGATCGACCGCTTATTGTCTTTGACCTTGAGACCACTGGTCTGTCGGCCGGTGAGGACAAAATTATTGAGCTCGCGTATGAGAAGATCATGCCAGATGGCACGGTGTTCGCATGTGTATATCGCATCAATCCGGGTCGCGCGATCCCACCCGAAGCCAGCGCTATCAATGGTATCTCAGACGCCGATGTAGCGGATGCGCCGAGCTTTGCAAGCCTCTCGTACTCTTTGTGGAGTGCGTTTGAGGGAGCTGATGTTGGCGGATTCAATATCACCGGTTTTGATCTCCCATTCCTGAAGTCAGAATTCGCTTCCGTTGGAAAATCCTTCGATTATATGTCAAAACGGATTCTTGATGCCAAGATTCTGTATCATAAGATGGAGAAGCGCGACATGTTTGCTCCACGCAACCTCACTGCAGCGTACAAGTTGTACTGTGGCAAAGAACACACCGGCGCGCACACGGGGGCCGGAGATGTGCGTGCAACGGTTGAGATCCTAGAGGAGGAACTTCGTCGATACCCTGAATTTCGAAATTGGAAGTATCTCACTGAACTGCATGGAAATAAGGATCTGCTTGAATCAGCCAAAACAGAGCATGCGAGTTATGAGGAGACGGTGCATACCAACACGCTCTTCTGAAGACTATGGATATCACACAGGTAGTGGTTCTTGGTATCGTGGAGGGTTTGACTGAATTTCTTCCGATATCATCGACGGGTCATCTCATTTTAACTGCACACTTTCTTGGTTTGCCGGATACAGACTTCTTGAAGTCTTTCGAAGTAGTGATCCAACTGGGTGCCATTCTTGCGGTTGTCACATTGTATTGGCGCAAGCTCTTCTTGGACTGGCGTATGATGCGGCGTATCGCTGTGGCCCTGCTTCCTGCGATTGGAGTAGGATACCTCTTTTATGCCACAATCCGTTCATTGCTCGCTTCGCCCCTGACGGTGGTCATCGCACTTGCAGTTGGTGGTCTGGGGCTTATCCTCTTTGAATCCTATCGTCGTGAGCCTGTCCGACCGCTCCTGGTGGACGAGCTCTCATACCGACAAGCTTTTTTTGTAGGGCTGACCCAAGCACTCTCGGTGGTTCCGGGTGTATCACGTGCCGGCGCAACGATTGTTGGCGGACTATTGGTCGGTCTTTCTCGTCCTGCTGCAGTGGAATTCTCATTTCTTCTTGGGGTACCGACGATGGTGGCTGCGACAACTTTGGATATCCTGAAGCATGCGGCGACGTTCTCGCTCTTGGATATCCAATCGATTCTGATTGGCCTCAGCATCTCCTTTGTTGTTGCACTCGTTGCTATTAAATTCCTCTTACGTTATGTTGAAACACACTCATTTATTGTCTTCGGCTTGTACCGGATTATCGTAGCTGGTCTCTTTGCGCTCATTCTTTTTTGATTCTTATGCACCTCCTTTTGGGAAAACCGATTGCGGATCAACTGTTGCGGGATGTTGCCAATAGAATTAGTTCACAGCACGTTGTCCCAGGTCTCGCAGCTATTCTCGTCGGGGGTGATCCAGCGTCACTCATCTACGTAGGACTCAAAGCTCGGGCTGCAGATTTGGTAGGTGTGCATTTTGAACAACACACCTTGCCGGCGACTGCTACAACAGCCGAAGTTCAGAAGCGGGTACGGGATCTCAATGCCCGACCGGATATTCACGGTATTATTGTTCAACTTCCACTCCCTGAAACGATTGATACCGATGCGGTGATTGCAACTCTTGACCCAGCCAAAGATGCCGATGGGTTCCACCCCGAGACCGTGGCCCGCTTTCTCTCAGGAGCTGTTGTTGTGCCACCTGTTTTTCCTCGAGCTCTTATCACGTTGCTTGAAAGCACGGGTGTTTCTTTGGCTGGAAAGCGAGCATGTATTTTTGCGAATTCATCTCTGTTCACCCGTGTGATGGTAGCTGCACTCACCCCGTTGAGTATCACAGCAGAAGATTGTATGCTTTTAACAACAAAAGAAATAGAGACGAGACTTGGTGTCAGTGATATTGTGATTACAGCCAAGGGGAATCCGCACTTCCTCAGTGGCAGCATGGTCAGTCCTGGTACGATTGTGATCGATGGAGGAATTACTCGTGTTGGTACAAGCATCTTCGGTGATGCTGAACCCGAGAGTTTCAAAACCGTTTCAGGATATCTCACGCCTGTTCCTGGCGGTGTCGGCCCGGTCACCGTGGCTGAACTCATCAATCGGGTGACGGAACTGGCGATAGATGGATAATCAGTATGGGAGTATACTAGAGTTGATATGCTAGTTCAACATAAGAATCTCAAAGGTTCAACGCTCGCGTTCTCTCTGCTCTTGCTTTCCCTACTTCTTTTTTCGGGGATTACGCTTTTGAGCGTGTCGTTATTGGAACGCAAAGCGACACTTGCTTCGCAGAAATCAGCCATTGCGTTTCAGGCCGCTGATAGTGGCGCCGAACGTGTTCTGAAGCGTATCTATATGGATAATTCACCCTTGCTGACTGTATCTCCGATTAACTCAGAAATGCCCGACCGTGATCTGGATGAACTAGATGGAAATCTTGTTTCTGTGACGGGAGTGGGATGTACAGGCGGTATTATTGGTGCAACCAACACAAATTCCCCGCCTACCGCCAGTCCAAGCTATACGTTTCAAGTAACCTTCTTCAGCAATACGGGTACAGTTATTTCGTGTAGCGACAATCAGTGGCGCGACAAAGTAGTCCGCATTCGATCCGAAGGGTTCTATCAGGGGACTTCGCGGGTGATCGAAATCGGTATCCGTGCACGGAAGTAAACAGTGTATATCACTTTCCCTTCGGCGACACTGTCAGATGGTTGGAAATGTGCCGCGGGAGAGACTCGAACTCTCATGATATTGCTATCGCGGGATTTTGAGTCCCGTGTGTCTACCATTCCACCACCGCGGCTGTTTGGGAAGCTAAAAAAGACCTCTCTTCAGGGAAGAGTAGGCAATTGATAGAGTGTTGTCAATGGAATATACTAGGGGGAGGGTAGAGCGTCTTAAGTCGGAGGGATAGAGCAACTTATGTCTGAGTGGCGGCGTAGGTTCATCCCAGGCCCCATTTGTAGAACTCTGTTTTCTTATGGCTACAGTTATTGCCTTTGTGAATCAGAAAGGTGGCGTTGGGAAAACGACTACCACAATTAATGTCGCTCGTTACCTAGCTGAGGCGGGGAAGCGTGTTTTGTTGGTTGACCTCGATCCGCAGGGCAATGCTTCGTCGGGTCTCGGGGTGCATATCCGGAACCTCGAAAAGAACCTGTACCATTCGATGATTATGGGTTTGCCGACAGCAGAAATCATACTCGATATTGGTATCCCAAATCTCTACCTCATTCCCGCTGCTCAGGATCTTGCTGGGGCCGAAATTGAGATGGTTCATATCACGGAACGTGAATTTCGACTCTATCAAGTGATTCGTCAGGTGCGAGCGGAATTTGACTATATCCTCATTGACTCTCCACCATCCCTGGGTCTGCTCACCGTGAATGGTCTCGTAGCAAGCGATGGGGTGGTTGTACCGGTACAAACTGAATACTATGCGCTGGAAGGTCTGTCGCAGTTGCTGGGTACGATTGAGCTGGTCCGCGAACATCTCCAACCGAACTTGCAGATATTTGGAGCATTACTGACGCTCTTTGATCGACGGAATCGACTCGCACGACAAGTGGTTGAAGAAGTGCGGCGCCATTTCCCTGGCCCTGTTTTCGATTCGGTCATCCCGCGTTCTGTTCGTCTTGCCGAGGCACCGAGTTTTGGTAAGTCAATTCTGGATTTCGATGCGTTCTCCAAGGGTGCTCGGGCATATAAGTCTGTCGCTCGAGAAATTATTGAGCGCGAAGCGTCTGAACGTGAGGGGAACTCAGTGGTATAGTAGAGAAAGAGAGAGTTGAACATTTTTAAGGTTTGTTTTTTAGATTGACCAATCACTATGGCACAGCAGTATGGACTCGGACGAGGATTAGCATCGCTCATCCCGCCCAAGCGCAGTCAGGTCCCCGATGTTACTCAGTCAGGAGCGGCGGGTGATGTTCCTGTTTCAGCTCTTCCGCTCGTTACCACTTCTCATCCCGATGTTCCGTTGACGCGTGAGGTAGCAATTGGTGATATCGTACCCAATCCGCATCAGCCGCGCCTACACTTTGATGAAGCCAAACTCACAGAACTAACCGATTCAGTGAGAGAGCACGGTGTGCTTCAACCATTGGTTATATCTCCCAAAGGCGATGGGAAATATGAGCTCATCGCCGGTGAGCGACGGCTCCAGGCTGCCAAGCGCGTTGGTCTCACTTCGGTTCCCGTTGTGGTTCGAGAGACGTCGGGGGATCAAGAGAAACTAGAGCTTGCGATCATCGAAAATATTCAGCGCCATGACCTGAATCCGATCGAAGAGGCGAAGGCTTATTTACGGCTGACCGATGAGTTTGGTCTTCATCAGGATGCGATTGCGAAGAAAATGGGAAAAAGTCGACCCAATATCTCCAATACCCTGCGACTACTCACCCTCCCTGTCGAGATCCAACGAGCTCTGATTGAGGGGAAAATTAGCGAGGGTCATGCCAAAGCGCTGCTCTCGATTGACAATTCAGAGAAACAACGAGCTCTTTTTGATCTCATCATTCGGGAAGAGTTGACTGTCCGTGAGACTGAGGGTAAGGCGCGTGAGGTTTCAGTTCGTTCACATCTTCGCACAGCACGTGAGTTGGCGCCCGAACTTGCCGCGAAAGAGGAATGGCTTACGGAACAGCTGGGCACAAAAGTAAAAATCCAATCAAGGGGAAAGGGCGGCAAGATTACCATAGAGTTCTACTCAAGCGAAGAGCTCAACGGCATCTTGGGAAAAATCGCTTAAATTGCTCAGCTGTTGTTATCGTAGGGAGAGCTATGGCCCGCCCGTTTCCAAAAAGATTACTCGTTTTTGTTCTCCTTGGTAGCATGACCTTGCCGGTCTTCTCTGTGAAGGCAACTACCTATACCTCTACCCAAACTATTACGGGGGCGAATGGTCTTGTGATTGACGGTGATACGTTTAGTGCTTCGAGCGGCCAATGTTTACGGATATATAGCTCGACAAATGTCACTATCCGGAACTCCACGTTCCAGAATTGTACAGCCGGTTTTGCATTACTAGTCAACGGTAGTAGTAATGTCACCATTCGAAACAATACTTTTCTGGATAGTTTCGCGTGGATTTCAGCTCAGGTGACGACTGGTGGTATAGTCATAACGAAAAACACGTTCAGCAACCAGATGTTGACCGGAGGGAGTACAGCCGGAGGAATTCAATTCAATCAGGTGGCTGGAGCAGGGAATGAGATTAGCTATAACACGATTACCAATAACGTTACCTCAGTCACGGAAGATAATATCAGTTTGTACCGATCGAACGGAATGCCGGCCAGCCCAATTATTGTCAAGCACAACTGCGTGACTGGCGTTACGAGTAATCCATCAGGAAGCGGGATCAATATTGGAGACGACGGAGGGTCGTGGGTGGTTGTCGATTCTAACTTTGTAAAAGATGCAGGAGCGGGCGGTATTGGCGTATCTGCCGGAACCAATATGGTGGTGATGAATAATCTCATCTGGCAAACGGGACGTCCTGGTGTCAATGGTTCGCTCGTTATCAAAAATTTTTACTCGCCAACACGTGTCTGTGACCAGATTGACACCCTCTCCAATCGGATTGACTATACGAATGCATTGGGAAATAAGGTAGATGGCTGGTATGGCACAATTTGGAATCCTACCAATTGCACGAATGTGACAAATTTCTCCACAAACAATTTCAACGATACTTTGAGTGGCACGACCTGTGCGACAGTGCTGGGTGACATTATCGCCCCCGCCGCACCGATGGGATTGGCTATGCAATGATCTTGAGATGGGGAGGGTGATTCCAGTATTCATCTGTGGGTGACAAGTGAGCGTAAAGAAGCGCATATACTCGTGAGTTTGTATCTAGTGTTCAGCGGTCGGGATTTTTGTGCTCGGATGACCCCGTCAGTGTTTCTGGTGAGTGGGCCAGTATTACCTGTATGGCGGTAGTCTCAAAGGGAAAAGAGGGTAATCATGGTACAATTGTATTGATAGAAAGCTGTTTCGGTGATACGAATTTGTTTTTGTTGAATGTATGGCTCAATCGCCATCGCCACTCAATCCTTTTCTTGGCAGTACTCCCCATCAACCAGAAAGGCCGGCTCGTGAAACCGTGGCATCAGCCCCAGACGGTTTTCGAGGTACGCCATCGCCACCGATCCAGTCGATGGCAGAGGACTTGCCCGTTGAAGATGTAGTCGCTACACCAACGAGTAAGTGGCGGCATCGGGTTATCCGGCGGGGCTTGGTTGCCCTTGTGCTGGTTGCGCTTGTTGCCGGGATCTTGCTTTGGTGGTTTCGTGGTACAGGATCTGCACCAGTGAGAGATGAAACACCTCTCCCCACGACGCCGTCATCAGTTACTCAGCCAGCGACCATCAAAGAAACTGAAGTGCTGACGCTCCCAACAGAAAATGCGAACTTCACGAGTGAACACTTTAAAGCCGGAGAGATTGTGGTTGGTGGGGAGCTTGAATTTCTCATGGATGATTCGGAAGTAGGAGCGCTCACCGTGGAAAACATTCGGGGTGAGGCTTTCACGGAGAAAAATAAACAGGAGGTAAAACTCGTTGTTACCTGGACCACCAGTAAGCTGGCTCAAGCATCAGTTCGATATTCTAAAGGAATCGGCCAGACAGAACGCAGTCTTGATGAAACGGACTATAGCTATAATCACAGTGTGATTATTTCTGGTCTCGACCCGGCCTCAACGTATCTCTACACGATTGATGCGGTTGATCGGTATGGTAATCGCGTGCAGAGTGAACCACATGCTGTTTTCACGGGAGCTCGGACTGTGTCGTTATTTGATCTCATTGCGGGAGCGATTGGCGAAGTATTTGGTTGGGCAGTAACGAATAAATAACTCTTGCCAAGATACGAAAAATAGTAGTGTTTCATGGTATAATTTCTCTATGGCATGAATGTCCGCCATGCACTGGTATGTAAAAAATAAAAACCTAAAAACGCATACTTTTCTCCTAGCGATCGCATTGGCGACGGGGAGTCTCATTGGTTGGGGGTACAACTCCCAATCGGTTTTGGCGCAGTCAATTAATCAGATATCAGTGGCCGTCTCTCTTTTCAATGCCGAGAGTAAGGTGATCACGAATGGTGAATATGAAGTGCGTTTTGCGCTGTACCGTACTGATCGGACAATCCAAGACGCCTATCCTTCAAATCAAGATGTTAATAATCGACTGTGGGAAGAGACTCAGAAGGTAGTGGTGAAGAATGGCGTGTTGCGAGCCTTTCTTGGATCGACGGTGCCGTTCCCAGCTAATTTGAATTTCGAAAGCGGTGACTACTATCTCGGCGTGCGGGTTGGTACGGATTCAGAAATGGTGCCACGCAAAAAGTTAGGTGCGGTTCCAGCAGCACTCAATTCCCAGTTTCTTCGAGGCAAAACATTTGGTACGAGCGCTGGTGATCTACTCGTTCTCGACAAGAATGGCAAGGTGAATATCAAACAATTGCCAGTCGGATCAGGAAAGAATCAGCTTGTTCGGGGTGATGATGCACGCTTTGGTGATATTCATCAACAGAATACGGATCTTGGGACAGACTCCAAGGTCTTTACGATTGGGAGTGGAACGGCAACAACGGGTGCAAATTTTGATCTGGCAGTTTCGAGCTCGAACACACCTCCTGCAATTCGCTACAATGGTGCAACTCAGAGTTGGCAAGTCTCAAATGACGGCTCAACCTTTTCTGATATCTCGACCTCAGGGTCCGGTAGTTTCCTTCCGTTGTTGGGTGGGACGATGACTGGCAGTATAACGTTTGCTGGGTCGCAGACCTTCACAAATCTTATCAATCTTGGAGCGGATACCGTTGGGAATTATGTTGCGACGATCGCGGGTGGCAATGGAGTCTCGGGATCTGCGGCGAGCGAGGGAGCGGCAGCGTCTTTGGACATTGACCTTCTCGATAGTGCTGATGGGACAGGTGCGACTTCATCAAACAGCGGTTTGGAATTCGGTGGTGCGGGAAGTGATGAACTTGCTCTGTTGCAGGGGTGTGCCAATGGTCAGGGTATTGCGTGGAACGATACAACCAATGTTTGGGAGTGTGCAAGCTTTTCATCTGGACTCTCTGGAACGGGGACTGCGGGAAATGTGGCTTTCTGGAGTGGTGCCAGCTCACTTGGGAGCGAGGCACAGCTGAATGTTGTGCGGGGCGGTACCGGCATTAATGGATCGGCAGCCAGCAACGGATCTTTGCTCATCGGTAATGGCACTGGTTACACGTTGAATACATTGGCTGTTGGCAATGGAGTGACTGTTACCAACGGCGCGGGCACAATCACACTTGGTCTTGACGTAACAACAACAAGCACGACAATCAATACCTCATCGAACTCGGGTCTTGAGCTCACGGCTGGTGGTCTGCGGCTCCTCGGTGGCTGTAGCAATGATCAAGTACTCTCGTGGAATGCTACCTTGGAAACCTGGGGTTGTTCCAACAAGACGGGTGGGACGAGTGACTGGACGAGCGCCGGAGCGTTCACATACCTCACAGATACGGCTGATGATTTGGTTATTGGAGCCTCGGTGACAGACTCAGGCTTCTTCTTTGATGTTTCCGCTTCCACCCTTTCCTTTGAAGGGACGTCGGCGGATAGTTTTGAAACGACACTGGCAGTGACAAACCCCACTGCTGACCGGACAGTGACATTCCCTAATGTCTCTGGAACAGTGATCACAACTGGTAACCTGACTGATATTACGGCGGTTGGGACGATCACATCGGGAGTGTGGAACGGTACGACACTTGCAGTGGCAAATGGTGGAACGGGTGCCACCACCCTGACGGATCTCATCACCCTGGGGACACACACGACCGGCAATTACGTTCAATCCATCACCAATGGTAACGGTGTAACGGGAGGTGCAGCTGGCAGCGAAGGCGCCACACTTACCTTAGGCCTCGATCTCCTCGATAGCGCCGATGGTACCGGTGCAACTGCTTCAAACTCAGGCCTCGAATTCCAAGGCGCTTCTTCCAATGAACTCACCCTCCTCCAGGGCTGTGCGAATAATGAAGTGCTTTCGTGGAATGACACAACCAATGTTTGGAGCTGTGCCTCTGTCTCAGGTGTGGGCGGTGTCACGGGAACCGGCACGAGTGGTCAGGTCGCGTACTGGACTGGCACTTCCTCCCTCGCCGGTGAGAATCAACTGAGTGTCTCCCGAGGCGGAACCG
>CAYLPD010000015.1:22548-30996 GCA_964385515.1 uncultured Bdellovibrionales bacterium | reverse complement strand
GGTGTGAGGGTGTTGTTAACGAACGAACCAGAGTGGCGTTGTTGAAACGTCACTCTATCGGAACCACGACCACTGAGAGTCACGATCCTGAAGAGTGACCATTCGCCCTAATACCGAACTGTTGTGAGTATGTCGTGGAACACCTTCATCTTCTCGTCTCTCCCCTCTACGTCGCACACTTCAATTCGTATAACATGAAACGCTTCAGTATCAGGGAACAGATTAATTTCGATAAGACAACCGCCGTCATTCTTCAATCCTCTAAAATATCTGTCTGTGGAATGATCAATAGCAACAAGAGAACCTCCCCAGCCACCACTGTACTCTTGATATGTCTGGTCTAGCAGCTCAGCCGCTGTGAGCCCCGATAAATTTTTCCATACATCGTACTCAAAATGTCCACCTCCATTCACCCTGAAACTTGAGTTTTTGAGTTTCGTTCCTTCAAAAATCTCATTGGGCACAAAGTAAGCGTATTCTTTCGGATACTTCATCTCAAACCCATATTCCTCATTCCGATATGTTTTCCAATCAGAGGTATCGACTGAAGTTTCTGGTTTCACCTGAACTGGGGCTTCTCCGACTGGATCAGTCACGACTGGCTGATCCACTACTATCTGCCGCTTCTGCATGTACCAAAAGCCACCGGCGAGAGTGAGCAGGGCGATGAGAACGGTGGCGAGGAAGAGAGGCTTGTGGTTCATAGGTTTGAAGTGAAAAGGTAGCAAAAAAAAACGCTGGGTGTCAAGACCTTGCACTGGATGACTGTCGCCTCGCCTGCATCAGTTCCACTGGCTCGGCAAAAAACATCTTCTCTTCCTTGACGGAGAATTGCTCAATAAGAGCGCCAGACGAACGGAAATATTCGACGACTGCCTGAATCTGATCCTCGGGGGCGCTCGCCCCACCGGTCACCCCAACAGTCGAAACACCATCGAACCATTCGGGCCGGAGGTCAGAGACGTCATCGACGAGATACGCACGGGTGCCAGCACGCTCCGCTGTCTCCCAGAGTCGCTTTGAATTCGAAGATGTGAGCGACCCGACGACAATGACAACTGGTACAACCTGGGCCAGTGCTTTCACTGCCTCCTGTCGATTCGTCGTTGCATAGCAGATATCTGACAACGGCGGCGCTGTAATACTTGGGTATTTCTTTTTGAGCGCCACAATGGTTTCTCGAGTTTCGTCGACGGAAAGCGTCGTCTGAGTCAGATACACCATTTTTTCGGTCATTGGGAGATCCAGCGCTTCAACATCAGCAACTGTCTCAACGAGCGGGATATCGACACCCGGCACTTCGCCCAAAACACCAACACCCTCAATATGACCAGGGTGGCCGACATAAATAACCGCATAGCCTTCCTTGACGTAGCGGAGTACTTCGAGATGCACCTTGGTCACCAGAGGGCACGTAGCATCAATGAGGCGAAGTTTGCGGCGCGCCGCCTCCTCATAGTGGCTCCTGGGCGATCCATGTGCCGAAAAAACGACGACTGCTCCGTCTGGGACTTCGCTGAGTGCCTCGACGGTCATGGCGCCTTTTTTTGCGATATCACTGACGACGTGTTTGTTGTGTACAATCTCGTGCTTCACGTACACCGGAGCACCAAAAAGCTCGAGTGTGTCTTCAACTGCCTTCACTGCCCGTGCCACGCCGGCACAGAATCCATGCGGCTCAGCAATGAAGACCTTTTCAACTGTCATAGCGAATCTTTGATGAGTGTGCCAATAAATTTCTTACCAGCGATGTAGCGAGTGACATTACCCAGGTCGCCACCGTTCATGATAGCCACCTCCATACCTTCGGCTTCCGCCATCGCTGATGCAATCGGATCAAATGGAACATTCATCCCAGGATTCCACTTTGATCCGACTATCTTCCGAAACTCCTTCCAATGTAACGTATCATACGATCGAGCGTCACTGTGCGTACGCGGGTCTTTGTTGTATACCCGCTCAATATTCGAGAGGTTGATGATGCGTTTCACCCCGAGATACTTTCCGAGTACAACCGCATCAAAATCAGTAGAAAAGCCTGGTCGCCACCCAGCTGCGACGAGTATCGGCTCAGGCGCCGAGTAGAAATCCTCCAGATCGTGAGGGTTCGTGTTGATACGCGGATGCGCATATTCGCGAAAAATTGTCCGAACGAGATGTGCATTCATTCGCGTCGCGTGAATACCGAGCCAATCCTTGTCCTCATCATTGATCTTGGTGACAGTCGCAGCAGATTCAATATAATTCCGCGCTGTCTTGCCGCCGCCCGTTACAAGAATGAAACGATATCCGCGGCGGATATGACTCACGATGAACTTCTTGAAGTTCGCGACAAAAACGTCATCGATCGACTCTGGTACCAGAAGTGATCCTCCGAGTGAGATGATGATAAGCTCCTTCGCCGAAGATGATTTACCCACTTTCATGTTCCTTTTAGTCAACATAGTGTTTGTGAATAACATCAACTAATTGGTGAGAGGGAACAAACACCGTGTTCTCTTCAGCCCGACCCTTCAGTTCTACTTCATCGCTGTCCAAGGTGTGTCGACCAACGACAACCCGAAACGGGATACCCAAAAGGTCAGCCTCCGAAAACTTTTCCCCCGCGCGCATATCCCGATCATCATACAAAACCTCTATCCCAGCCTTCGTCAAAGTCTCGTAGATCGCCGTCGCCTTCACGTCCGCTCCTAACGAGAGGAGGTGGACCTGAAATGGCGCGACTGACTTCGGCCAGATCAACCCCTGGGCATCAGAGAATTTTTCAACGATGACCCCCATCACTCGTGTGATACCAATCCCATACGAGGCAAGGTATATCGGACGCTGTTTCCCCTCAGCATCGGTATACGTGATATGCATCTTGTCGCTTTTCTCAGCTCCAAACTTAAAGATATTGCCAGTCTCTGCGCTTGTCATGGGTACCAATGTTGTCTTGTCGATACCCATTTCTTGACTTGCATCATCCAAGACTTCCTCATTCACCGCGATAGTTCGATCCGCATTCACGTACAGAGTATCTTCACCGGCCTCACAAATCGTTTGGAATTCGTGACTGAACTTGGTGAATGCACCACCGCCCGCAAAGGTTACGAAGGTCTCACTCCCGATTCCAAGCCGCTGGAATATCTTCCGGTAGGACTCTGTCACCCGTTCATAATATTGATCCATATCCTCTTTGGAGGCATGAAGCGAGTACATGTCCTTCATCACAAATTCCCGGCCCCGCATGATGCCGCTCTTGGCGCGCAGCTCATTCCTCAATTTCGTTTGGAACTGATAGACGCTGACCGGGAGATCGCGATAGCTCTGGACAAAATGCTGCATCATTTCCATCACCGCCTCTTCATGACTCCACGCAAGCCCCAGTTCAGTACCATCTTGCAGTCGTGTCTTAAACCACACATCTACTGCCTCATCACTCCACCGATCCGTTACCTCCCAGGTTTCCCGCCGTTGAAGATTCGTCATGACAATCTCTTGCCCGCCAAGAGCATTCATCTCATCACGGACAATAGCTTTGATGTTTTCGAGGACCCGCAGACCCAAAGGAGTATACGCGTACACCCCCGCCATCACCTTGTACACATAACCAGCTCGGATGAGAAGCGAGGCGTTGCGACTCACTTCATCAGCTGGTGCGGTCTTGGATGTGCGAGTAAAGAGAGTAGATTGACGCATAGGATAGAATAGGTAATTGCCTTCATTGTACGGAATGAGTATCAGAGTGTCAAAGAAAAAAGGCCTTTTCAAGCCTAAAACTCATTTCTGATAAGGAAATCATGAACGCGATATGGTCAGCGTACGTTCGCTTCCCGCCCGGAGCACGGTGAGCTCCGTATCCCGACTCACTGCCGCCTCGTACAACGCCACCGAAAGGGGCCGGTCAGCGTTTATTGTCTGACCATTCACCGCCGTTACAATATCACCATATTGAAGTCCCGCTCGTTCAGCGAGTGAGCCAGAAATCACGGCAAGCGCCGGCTTCTCCGAGGGAGTATAAATCAGTGCTCCCTGGTCTCGCGATACCCCAAGTGACAAGGCAGTGGCTCGCGTCAACGAAACATAATACGCCCCGACACCGACACGTGAAGCGGAAACACCGTTGATCACGCGCTGCAAAGACTGACGCACGGCATTTGAAGGTAGAAAAAATGAACGCGACAATCCATCAACCGTAAGCGAACCCACGAGTCCAATCAATTCCCCATTCATCGCAACCGCCGCCCCCCCAACAAAACTGGAATCAAGGGGTCGATCTGGGAGGAATACCCCCTCCCATTCATCAGTTGACCCGACTGTCTTTGCTGACAGATTGAATGTTCGGGCACGCTCACCGATATATCCGGTCGCTAGCTTCCCTCCCGATTCATCTGTTGTTCCAGCAAGAACCATAAAGCGACGCCCTTGCCTGATATCAGCGGAATTCGCAAACGCGATAGCCGGGGTATCTGATCGTTCAGTCCGGAAAAAAGCAACGTGAACAACTGAATCATATGCCACAAAGGTTGCCGCCGAAGTAGTCCCATCTGAAAAAAACACCGTGTAACGCCAGGTGTCCGACAGCGGTGCCTCATTCAAATACGTCGCCACAAGACCGTCATTGGTCACGAGGAGTCCTGACATGTGACGAGTCCCACCGCCTGCGAGTGGTGACCGTGATACCCGCTCAACCGGCATCGCGATCACACTCACCACTGATGCCCGAGGTGCCACCGAGAACTGTTCCAGTCCCTCTTCTTGTGATAAGACCACTTGTTCCGTCCGTTCAATAACAGTCGGATTCTGAAGTGATGCACCGGGCCAAGCAATCCTGGCAGTGAGCGGCCAAGTACTCAGTCTCGGCAGCAACGCAGTGTACACAAAGGCACCCAAGACACCGGCCAAAAGTGCGAGTCCAAGGAAAAAACCAAGTTGCCTGATAAATCGCTGGGCCAGAGAGATGATAGACATAGTGAATTCTGGTGATGATAGCACACTTATCCGAGTTCGGCAACGCTCCGCATCAAGCCTGCATCCGCCAAGGCGACGTCACAATTAACAATGCCAACAGTAAAACCAGGATGATACTCTCAATCGCCATTCTCTTCCAGACAAAGTTGTCTCTCAGAAGATCGAGAATACAACGCCACATCAAGAAGAAAAAAATGAGCATCGCCGATCCGATGGTGAGATATCCGAAAGGCCAAAAATGAACTGTCCAGACCAGCTCACCCATGACAGCGCCAAGCGCGAGCGACATCAAAAGCACTTCTCGAACATCGTCCCGACCGACCCAGTACAAAGTTTGAAATGCGACAATAGCACTGGCCAGAAAGAAGACAACCATCAGCAAGCTCAACGGGACATCATAGTTGAGATACAGGCCATACGCTGCCGCATAGGAAAAGAATAGGCTGGCCAAAGCAGCCGTCTTCAGCAGCGCCCGCGCGGTTTCATCCGTCGGAATTAACTTTAGTCGATAGATACCAAGCAGTGAGGCGTAGAACAGCGCTGTTGTAACCCAGATAAAAACGCGTTGTTCAAAGACAACGTCAATAAGTGAAATCAGTAGCAACGTGCTAAACGAAACAACACTCGGCAAGAATGCCGGATACCACTTTCCGGTTAACTTGCGTGAGGCTGCTAGAGAGAGCAATACAAACACAAACAACGAAAGACCATACCAAGGCCAGGACGGAACAATCGGGTTGCGGACGAGAAATGTCAGCATCCCAAAAAAAACAGCGGAAAACCAAAAGACGGTAAAGTGAAATATCATGGCCTGTTGAATGTGTCAGATCTAGGGACGGAACACCAACTTCCCAGATTGTTCGGTAACCCGAAGTCGTGAGCCCGACTGTATCTTACCTGTGACGAGGAGAAGTGCCAAGGGATCAAGAAGCTCGGTCTGGATTGCCCGTTTGAGAGGTCTGGCACCATACAGTGGATCATAACCGCGCTCGACAAGCCAAGCCTGGGCACGGTGGTCGACCGTGATTTGGATACCTTTCTCGGAAAGTCGTCGTTCCACCTGCGCCAACTGCAACCCCACAATTTGCACAATCATATCCTTTGAAAGCGGGTGAAAAATGATTGTCTCATCAATACGGTTGAGGAACTCCGGCCGAAACGTTGACCGGAGACTGGCCAGAACGCGCTCCCGAATTTCAGCCTCGGTTGGAGATTCTTCACCGACAGCTTCAGTAAAGCCGAGCTGCGCAGAACGACCAATGTATTCCGATCCTACATTTGATGTCATGATGATGACAACATTCTTGAAATTCACCACCCGACCTTTAGCATCAGTGAGTCGGCCATCATCGAGAATCTGAAGCAGCACATTAAATACTTCTGGGTGAGCCTTTTCAATTTCATCAAAAAGTACAACAGCGTATGGTCGTCTTCGTACCATTTCAGTCAGTTGTCCCCCTTCTTCATACCCGACATAGCCTGGAGGCGAACCGATCAGCTTCGCAACCGAATGCGCTTCCATGTACTCACTCATGTCAACACGCAAGAGCGCTTTCTCATCATCAAACAGAAATGCCGCGAGTGCTTTGGCGAGTTCTGTCTTGCCCACACCTGTCATCCCGAGGAAAAGAAATGATCCGATTGGCCGACCCTCTTCGGCCAGTCCAGCGCGCGAACGCCGGATCGCATTTGACACTGACCGGATGGCATCGGCCTGACCAATCACTCGCCGCGACAATTGTGTTTCCATCTCCGCAAGCTTGGCCGCTTCCTCTGTGAGCATCTTGACTACCGGTATACCCGTCCACCGCGCGACAACGGCCGCGACATCCTCTTCATCAATTTCCTCTTTGAGGAGCATCGCTCCAGCCTGAACCTTGCCAAGCTTTGCTTCGGCCGCATTG
The DNA here is from genome assembly GCA_964385515.1 of uncultured Bdellovibrionales bacterium. Taxonomy (GTDB): domain Bacteria; phylum Patescibacteriota; class Minisyncoccia; order Moranbacterales; family UBA1568; genus SSEF01. Next base: position 24,139 of record CAYLPD010000015.1, on the reverse strand, counting down.
ATTTCAGCCTCAATGGTAGGGATCAAACTATAGCGAATTTCCGCCACCCGATCCAAATTACCTGCCCGCTCTGCAATTTCCGCTTCTGAACGCAATTTTTCCAGTGCTTTCTGATGATCTTTCGCGGCCTTGATGAGATCACGTTCGGAGCGCCACTGGAGTGCGAGCTGATCACGCCGTCCTCCGAGCTCAGCCAGTTCTCTTTCGATCGTGGCAATTTTCTTTTCGACATCCTTCCCCTTTTCTTTTTCGAGCGCTCGCTTCTCAATTTCAAACCGGCGGATGTCGCGTTCGAGCGTATCAAGCTCCACCGGCAAAGACTCAATCTCCATCCGGCGGAGCGAGGCTGCCTCGTCGATGAGATCAATCGCCTTATCTGGGAGGAATCGATCCATGATATATCGTCGCGACAGTTTCACCGCTGCCACAAGCGCTGCATCGGTAATATTCACTCCATGATGGAGCGCATACTTTTCCTTGATCCCGCGAAGAATTGCAATCGCATTTTCCTCAGATGGTTCGGTAACGATCACTGGTTGGAAGCGACGCTCCAGTGCTGCATCTTTTTCAATATATTTCTGATACTCCTTCAAAGTTGTCGCACCAATCGTACGCAGCTTACCGCGAGCCAGCGCCGGCTTCAGCATATTGGATGCATCGAGCGCTCCTTCGGTTGCGCCTGCCCCCACCAGTGTATGCAGTTCGTCGATGAAAAGAATAAAATGATCCGCTGACCGTTCAATCTCTTTGAGCATCGCCTTGAGCCGCTCTTCGAATTCGCCACGAAATTTCGCCCCAGCCAGAAGACTGCCGAGATCGAGAGCAACAATCTCCTTGTTCTGGAGTGATTCGGGCACATCCCCCGCTACCATCCGCTGGGCTAATCCTTCAGCGATGGCTGTTTTCCCCGTCCCTGCCTCACCGATGAGCACAGGATTATTCTTCGTTCGACGCGAGAGCACCTGGATGACCCGCCGAATCTCATCGTCCCGCCCGATGACCGGATCGAGGCGTTCCTCACGCGCGAGTTTGGTCAGATTGACTGCATATTTCTCCAGTGCCTGGTAGCCTGCCTCAGGGCGCTCATTCTCAACACGCGCATGCCCGCGCACTTCTGAGAGAATCGCAAGAACTTTCTCCGGCACGAGACCAGCCGCCAGGAGCACCGATTGCATTTCGTTTTCGCTCCTAGCGAGCGCCAAGAGCAAGTGCTCAGTCGAAACGAACTCATCGCCAATCTGGTGCATCTCGCGTTCCGCTTGGGTAAAGACTTGAGCCAGTTCAGCCGCAAGATACACTTGACCAACCGCACCGGCGGTACTCCCTGTCGGGAACGTATCGATGAGCGCGAGTGTCTCCCCCTTCAACCGATCGAAATCCGGCACCATCCGACGTACGACAACCGGCACAATGGAATCCTCCTGCCCGAGCAGTGCATACAAGAGATGGGCAGGACGCATCTCCGAATTCCCCCGCGAGAGCGCATTCTCCTGCGCCGCCCGCACCGCTTCCTGACTTTTTTCCGTAAATCGATTGATGTTCATAGGCGTACTTTTTTTACTTGCCCCCAATATACCAAACTAGCACTCTC
>CAYLPD010000015.1:0-22448 GCA_964385515.1 uncultured Bdellovibrionales bacterium | reverse complement strand
GATCGTACAACAATGCCTCGTTTTCCGGAGTGGTAAAGTACTCAACCATCGCATTGGCGCCGTAGCCGGTGTTGTTACGATTACCGAAACCACGGATGATGAGGACTTGGTTGAGAGCATTAGTCAGGCGAACCGTATCACACTGAATCGAGAGGGGCTCGCCATTGATCTTAGCAGTCACGCGGTAGCTGTCGGTATTGGCGATGGCGTAGCCTTGGGTTGAGAGAGCGACGGCGCCCCCTATGGTCGCCGCCGAGCCGAAAAGGGCAGACAGAACACCGGTTATCGCAAGAGCCTTAACGCTGAACTTGTTCATTGAAGCCTCCAGTTGTTAACACCGATGAGAATTCATCGGACTGCACATCATAGCATATTTTTTTATTCTGTCTATATTAAAAAGAGGCTTTTAAAAGCCTCTTTTTCTTGATCTTTACTTCTAGTCTAGGTCTACTTCCGTTCTTCAAGCCGGACGGAGAGTGTTTGTTCCTCGCCCCGGTGGAGGATTTTCAGTTTCACGGTGTCGCCAACCTGGCGTGATCCGATGAGGTTCGCGAGCGGTTGATCGCTACCGACTTCCTGCCCGTCAATCTCAAGGATGATATCATTTTCGACGAGTCCAGCTTTATCCGCCGGCGAACCCGGAACGACAGCAAGATCAGTAATATTTTGACCGCGCTGAATGAGCGCACCGTGATCGATCGAGAGTCCCATCGCCTTTGCCACCTCGGCATCAATCAGGACATAACGCACCCCCAGATACGGAACTGCAATCTTGCCCGTCCGTTTTACTTCGTCTACGGCCCGCTTGATCTGATTCACCGGGATCGCAAAGCCGATGTTCTCAGCACCCTGCGCCACTGCGACATTGATCCCGATAACTTCACCTGCGAGGTTGAGGAGCGGTCCACCAGAGTTCCCAGGATTGATCGCTGCATCCGTCTGGATGATATCACTGAGCACCTCTTCACCTCGCCCATTACTCGCACCGGCAACCACGCGACGTTTCAGGCCCGAGATGATGCCCCGTGAGACGGAATTCGCAAATTCACCGAGTGGATTACCAATCGCAATCGCGGTCTGACCCACTCGGATCTGATCGGAATCACCAAGGCGGAGAGCCGGAAACCCATCACCATTCACCTTGATAACCGCGATGTCATTGACCGGATCCAGAGCCAGGACAGATGCGGGATATTCCTTCTTATCACTGGTGATGACGGTATACTCGGCAGCAGTATCAGAGACAACGTGTTTGTTGGTGATGATATAACCATCCTGACTCACGAGAAAACCCGAACCATTGCCGATGGTCTGCTTGGTAGAATTGCCGTTTCCATCATCCGTCGATTCCAAAGGATCATTGAGAAAGGGAAACCCAAAGGGCGCCCGGAAAAAATTACGAACTTTCGGCACGTCTTTCGAGATGATGATACTGACAACCGCCGGCGAAGCATGATCGACCACGCCGACAATTGACTGATCTTCAAGCGGAACTGAGGCCAAAGATGGAGTCTCGGGTGTCTGGACCGCCGGAGTCTTGGTGTGAAATGTCGCGATGAGCCTGGCGATCGCATCCGGCCTCGAAACAAAGCCGCCAAAAAGACCAAAGAGGAAAGAAACGAGGAGGATCCTCCCCCACGGTGTCCGAGACAATTGAACGGGCAGTTTCGATGCAGCGGATGAAGCGACAATAGTCTCTTGGACTCGACCCTGAAGGTCGGGATGGATGTCATGAGATTCAGGAACACCGATGTTCTCATCTGGCATAGATGTTGATGAATTAAAAAATTAAAATATCAAGGAAGGATCATTGGCTGCATTCTCGCGGAGTTTCATCTCGAACGCCCGCATTTCGGCAGAACGGAATTCGATGCGCGCTTCATCCGGCCGCCATTCATACTCATCAGAAATGATGTTGATAGAAAGTTTCTTCATTTCATCTCCTAGCCAATCAGCAAAACTCGGCTTCCGGGTGAAAATCTGCCGAATATGATAACGACGCACGCCATCTTCGAGCTTGGTATCTTCGACGAGGAGAATATGGTAACCCAGTGGACTTTCAACAATAGAAGTCGGCACATTCAATTTCGCATTATCCACTGGACTTCGAAGCTGTGGAGCGAGATCTTCGAGACGGAACCACCCCAGATCACCACCCTCACTACGTGTCCCACCTTGAGAGAAATTCTGGGCTACTTCCGCAAACGATTTCTTAGCTTTGAGCGCCTGCTCAGCGGCGGTGATAGCATCCTTGGCAGCCGTTTGATCAACTTCCGACTGATACACTTGGAAAAGAGCCTCTTCGTACATCGCCGGTCGGACGATCTTGGCCTGAAAATCACTGATGGTCCAACCATACAATCGAGCCAGCGTCTCTTCGACTTTATCTGTCGTTCCGAGATCCTTCATCTTCACGGTCGTCTCAGCCTCAATTTGATCGCTGGTGACGGTGATATTCCGTTCCTCAGCCAGCCGCTCCACCGCCTTGTCTTCCAACATCTTGTTCAAGAGGTCCTTTTCACGGATTTTCAACCGTTTCTTGCCATCTTCTGTTGTAAAGTCAACGCGCATCCCGAGATTGGCAAAGTCCTGCGATTCGTAGAATTTTCGGAGAGCCTCTCGATTCTCTGACAATCCATCCGTTGTCACCGCGACATTCGAACCGATAAAGACCAAAGGGAAAGGGAGTCGGGACACCAATACTCGGCCGATCATGCTATCGGGCTTCCGGTACACCGTAATGAGTACTGCCACTCCGAGAACGAGAATTACAATAGAACAAGCCAGCACAACTCTTGGCCATTGAGACTTCACTGGTTTGATGGGCAGATCAACTTCAGGCATAGTATTTGTCTCCTTTTAGAATTCTGATGGATAGAGAAAATGATTCCACCACTTCACGTAATTCGGCGTCTGCCGACCCGCTCGTTCCGTCACCGAGGCCGCTTGAGGAGTTGACTCGGGAACGAGCCGGACATCACCGTCGATCGCGATCATCTGTTCCTCCTGCCGCCTCAAGCCCAGCTTCTCCTTTGCTTCCCCCTCTTTGAAATTTGGTGAAGCAAAGTACTGAATCTTTTGCGACAGAGTTTCATTCTCCCGAGCAACCCGTTCCGCTTCCTGTTTCAGGACATCAATCTCCTGCTGAATCCTGACACTTCGCTCGTACTGTTGTAGACTCGCCCAACCAGCCCAAAGTGCCAAGCCAAACATGAGAACCACCCCCAAACGTGCCCAGGGAGAGCGCCAACTCATAGACTAGTAGAGGAAAAAGGGTGCAACGAGAAACAGCACCATCGACAAAGCCACCAAGGCCGATACAATGACCCAAGCCACATAGACTTTCTTGTGACGTGTCTTGAAACTCATACGCAATTGCTCTGACTAGTATATCACAAGGGTTCCTCCGAATTCAACGCGCCCATATCAGCTTTTGACTCATTGACAGAAGCAGACGGGCTGATACAATGTCGCCAATCCCCGAATACCAGGGATATACCCTCTTTAACAACGAAACTCTCAGAAAGGAAGACCCGATGAAAACGTATTCTGTCGGTGGCATCGCCATGTCATCCCGCATCATGCTCGGTGCTGGCGTATGCAAATATGTTCCCCAGCTTGTGCCCTTCAACCGGCCGGATATCCCGATCGGAGCCACCGTCTTTGGTTCGCTGACGCCAGAGCCGCGAATCGGAAACACCGAGCAGCCACTTTTCTGGCCCGTGGACTGGGACAGTCTCACACAGTGTAGATTCGGCCTGAACTCCTTTGGCATGAACAATGACGGGATCGACGCTTCCCTCAAAGCACTCAATTCCATTGATCTGGTGCATCCGTGTATTGCCAGTCTCGCCGCGTTCAGTGTCAATGATTACATGGCTCTCCTCCAGGAAGTTGAGACCTGCAAGCGAGTGAGCGGTAGTGAAGTCAATCTCGGTTGCGGCAATGTCGGACATCTCCCGCATGCTTACAATTCTGACTTCATAACCCGGCTTCTCGGCCAGGTCAAAGCAGCCCGTTTCGAGGGCAGACTCACCAAACCGATCTGGCTCAAACTCTCGCCGTACCTGACCCGAAAAGAGTTGGACATCATCGCCACGAATCATCCAAAAATCGACTTCTCCCAAACACCGACGGTGGAACCATGGTTCTTCGGTTGGCTGCTTAGAACAATCATAGATTTCGGATGTGTCAACGCGCTGGTCTTCAGCAACACACTTGCCAACTGCCGTTACTTCGGTCCGGATGGCCGCCCAGTCACTGGCCCCTTCGAAGGGCGGGCGGGGCTCTCAGGACCAATCCTGCACGCCATCTCGATGAATCTCATTTCCCAGGCCAGGGGGCTAGTGTGGAACGCAATTAATCCACCAAGCTTGATTCACGTTGGTGGCAATCTGACCGGCGATGATGTCTGCACAAGCCTTTACGGCGCCGATGCCGTCCAGTGTACGTCCGGTCCGTTCTGGTCTGGTGACGGTCCGCGATTCTTCGCGGATCTCATCGCCGAGAGCGAGAAGCTGCAAGAATATCTCCTCCAGGAGTATCTCTTGGCAGAAGACTGAACCATCTCAACACCACAACCGCTCGAAAGGAGTAGCATCATGGCAATGAAAGTCAGTGATTCCGACAGCTCAAACCGTATCACCATCACCCGCCCCGACGACTGGCATGTGCATCTACGCGACGAAGAGGCGTTGCAATCCGTCATCGGCGCGACGGCCAGAGTATTTGGCCGGGCGATCATCATGCCGAACCTACGCCCGCCGGTCACCACGACCACGCTTGCCGAGGCCTATCGCGGCCGCATCCTGGCCGCCTTGCCGACCGGCCTAAAGTTTCGCCCGCTGATGACGTTGTATCTGACGGACCGTACTCTACCGGCAGAAATCAACCGGGCCGAAAGAAGTGGCTTCGTGTATGGGGTCAAGCTCTACCCGGCCGGCGCCACGACCAACTCGGATTCAGGTGTCACCGACATCAGGAAAGTCTACCCAGTGCTGGCACGGATGGAGGCAGTCGGCATGCCACTGCTCGTACACGGCGAAGTGACCGATCCCGGTGTCGACATCTTTGACCGTGAATGTGTCTTCATTGATCAAGTGCTCATCCCGCTCTGCAAACGCTATCCAGCACTCCGGATCGTCTTCGAGCACATCACGACGCGCGAAGCAGCGCAGTTCGTAGCCGAGGCGGGGCCCAATGTCGCAGCCACGATCACCGCTCATCACCTACTCATGAATCGCAACGCCATCTTTGCCGGCGGCGTGCGGCCGCATCACTATTGCCTGCCGGTGTTGAAGCGCGAGACCCATCGCCGGGCGCTGGTCGAGGCGGCCACTTCGGGCAATCCGAAGTTCTTCCTCGGCACTGACTCTGCTCCGCATCCCGTCGGTACCAAGGAAACCGCCTGCGGCTGTGCCGGCTGCTACACGGCTCCGACAGCACTTGCAACCTATGTGGAAGTGTTCGAGCTGGCCGGCGCGCTGGACAAGCTGGAGCCGTTTGCGAGTTTCAACGGACCGGACTTCTACGGTCTGCCGCACAATCGTGGCACGATCACACTCCGCCGTGAACCCTGGCAAGTACCCAGCGCCCTCCCCTTTGGCCCCCTCCAGGCTCCAGGTTGGGAGGTCATCCCCTGGCGCGCTGGTGAGATCATCCCCTGGCGTGTCGTCGACGAAGGCACTTGATCGAACTCGATCACCCCGCCCCCGCTGTGCAATGCAGCGGGGCGTTTTTTATCCCTGTTGAATTTCTTGCTCGGCCACTGATGGATGCGCTACAAGAAAATGTGCGATCACCTGTTTCACAGCATTACCATCGTGCGTCAACATCAGTGCAGCGCGAAGATCTCGCGCACCCGCAAAACCTACAACATATGCCTGAAAATGTTTCTTTAAAAGCTCGAAACTTTTGGTCCCATGCCAAGTCGTTTCAAATAATTCCGTCAGTGCCAGCATCGCTTCCAGCCGCTCCCACACATGCATCGACGTCCGGGTCTCATCGAAAAGCCAGGGATTGCCGAAGACACCACGACCAATCATGATGCCGTCGCAGCCAGTTTCTCGGACTTTCCTCCGTGCATCAGCCATGCTCCTGACATCGCCATTCCCCATAATCAAGGTGCCGCTTCCAGCCGCAATTTCCACTGCGCGTTTCACTCGTTCCCAGCGCGCCGGAACCAAAGACAGCTCTTTCTTTGTTCGTGCATGAAGTGTGATGAGTGCAGGTTTCGCATCAAGCAAAGCCGGAAGCCAGCTCTCAAGATTGTCTTCGGACACACCCAAACGGGTTTTCACTGAAATCGGGAGTTCGGCACCGCCCGCATGGCTGCCCGCCCGAGCCGCACGGATAAGTGCTTGTGCCTGTGCCGGGTCCCGCATGCACGCCGCACCCGCTCCCTGCCTCATCACATTCCGATCTGGACACCCCATATTGATGTCGAGTCCGTCAAACCCAAGCTCGGCAATAAGTTTGGCGGCTTCAAACATCTGTTCTGGATGACCAGTAAAAAGTTGAGCCACAATTGGCCGTTCATTTGCATCGAAACGGAGATCTCTGAGTAACGCCTCGCGACCCTTTGGATGGCACAACCCATCAGCCGCGACAAACTCTGTCCAAAGCACGTCCGGTTTGTGATACCGTGTGATGAACTGGCGAAAGCTGTAGTCCGTGATATTTGCGAGCGGTGCCAGGGCAAAGAATGGCCGCGGCAATGTCTGCCAGAAATTTCTCTCCATAGCCTGACCAGCTTAGCATTCTCTTTTCTAAATCCGCAAACAATCAAAAATAAAGGGGGACGCGCGTTCACGCCCCCCCACTCCCGATCCCGGGTACTTACAACATCACGCGAACCCCGACCTTTTCGGCGGTGCCTTTGGCAGCTTGTTCACCAGCAGTGCGAAGGCTTCCTCTGCTGTGGCGCACCCTTCGATCTCCTCCCATTTGATGATCGGGCCAAAATACCTGAAACCATTACTCGTGGACCTCACCTGACTGATCGACCCAGTCATCATAATTTTTGCCTCTTTGATGTGCACCCCCAGAATCACCTCCGACGGATGCTTCAGCAACAATTCGATGAATGATGGCAGCCACCCCGGGGGCCGACCTCTCGTCAGTCCCTCAACGTCGTTGAGAGAAACCACCCGACTCCCATGCACGATTTTCATCTGTATTCTCCTGATGAGGAAAACGAAAAGACCGAGGACCACTGACATCTCGATCCACCTGACAATGAACAGACCACCAAAAAAAACTGCCTCTACTATCGCACCAATCCTGTTTCTGTCAATACCCAGACATGTGTAGTCTTGACAGCGGTTGAAGAATTCCCTAATATCAGACTTAATTAGTCCGATATATGAAAGTATCAAAAAAAGCCTACTATGGGCTCCGGGCCGCCCTGGCTCTCGCCCACATTGACCGAGCACTGTCAATCCATGCCTTGGCCAAGTCCGAGCATCTCCCCGAGGAGTATCTGGAGAAAATCCTCCAAACGCTCCGACGTGCCGGCATCGTCGAGGCCACGAAGGGAGCCGCTGGTGGCTATACACTGACCCGGTCCGCCCGAGAGATCAGTGCTTGGGATATCCTGCGCGTGCTCGATGGACCGCTCAAAACGTATCTGCCACCTGTCACAGGATCACTCCCCTGTCTCCATGTCAGTCATTGCCAAACCAATGAAGTATTGAGAAAGCTGGAAAATGAGATTGAAAAAACATTGTTAAACATCACCTTGGAAACACTGCTCCCAAAAACAACCATGAAGGCGCTCAACATCAAAGTAGCAACAGAAAATATACGCGGATAAGACGTTCTCTATTATCTATCATCTGTCATTTTTCGTTTTGAGTGTTTCTTGTTGATATCCCGCTATGCTTACCCTCAAGAATTTTTCTGTTTCGGCTGAAGGAAAAAAAATCCTCCGTGCTTTTCAATATGATTTCTTGCCTGGGAAAACATACGCTCTCATGGGACCAAACGGATCAGGAAAATCAACACTGGCGAGCGCCATTATGGGCCATCCGTCCTACTCGGTATCTCGAAATTCCAAACTCCTCCTGGGCAAGAAAAATCTCAAGCACCTCACTCCCGACCAACGTTCCGAGCTCGGGATTTTCCTATCATTTCAGACCCCGATGGAACTCGCTGGTGTCACCGTCTTCGAGCTCCTGCGACTCACTCTTGAAAAGAAAATGACCGCTGTCGAATTGCACGCTCTCGTTGCTCGCTATGCCAAAGAACTCCGTATCAAAGATGAACTACTGAAGCGTTCTCTCAACGTCGGATTTTCAGGAGGTGAAAAGAAAAAACTGGAAGCCCTGCAAGCAGCTGTACTCCAACCCCGTTTTGCACTCTTTGATGAAATCGACACCGGCGTCGATGTTGATGCTCTACAGACAATTACAACATTCCTGAAACGCCATCTTCCCAAGGAAACAACCTGTGTCTTCATTACGCATTCCACGCGACTCCTCCGAGTTATCAAGCCTGACCGTGTCCTGGTCCTGCGAGATGGCCAACTCATACAGACTGGAACCGTCATGCTCGCCAAGAAGATTGAAGCCAAAGGTTTCGACGCAATCACTGCCACCTAAACAGACAAACGCTTGCCTCTTGAACGCCAATGCAGTCTGGTTCACGGACAGGGCAAAGCAAGAGGTAGTCAGTCCTATGCCGAAAAAGCAAGTATCAAAAGCACGTATTGATTTTGGAGACTACCCATATGGCTTCTCGATGCCCGAACGCTCCGTCCACAAAACAAGTGTGGGTCTGAATGCGTCCACAGTCGCGGAAATCTCGAGGGTCAAAGGCGAAGCAGCATGGATGCGAGACTTCCGACTCAACAGTTATCGGGTCTTCAAAGACACGCCGCTGCCCACCTGGGGGGCTGATCTCTCTCAAATTGATTTTGAAAACATCACCTATTATCTGAAGGCGACAGAAAAACAATCACAGACCTGGGAAGACCTCCCTGCCGAAATCAAAAATACCTATGATAAAATCGGTGTTCCTGAGGCCGAAAAAAATTTTCTTGCTGGTGTCTCGGCTCAGTATGAATCCGAGGTCGTCTATGAGAGCGTTCACAAAGAACTCACCAAACGTGGTGTGATCTTCTGCGACATGGACACGGCGGTGAAGAAATATCCGGAGATTGTGAGAACGTATTTCGGCACACTCATCCCACCACAGGACAACAAATTTGCCGCCCTCAACTCCGCCGTCTGGAGTGGAGGATCATTTGTCTATATCCCCAAAGGAGTAACCGTAGAACTTCCACTCCAGGCGTATTTCCGAATCAACGCTGAGTCGTTTGGCCAATTCGAACGGACACTCATCATCGCAGAGGAAGGGAGTTCAGTCCACTACATTGAGGGTTGCACCGCGCCCATCTACCGCTCAAGCTCGCTCCACTCAGCGGTCGTCGAGATATTCGTCAAAAAGAACGCTCATGTCCGCTATACAACCATCCAAAACTGGTCCAAAAATATCTATAACCTCGTGACGAAGCGTGCCCGAGCCGAAGAAAATGCTGTCATGGAATGGGTTGACTGCAATATCGGTTCTGGTGTTACGATGAAGTATCCAGCTATCTACCTCGCCGGACGCGGTGCCACTGGCGTCGTCCTCTCGATCGCCTACGCCGGGAAGGATCAGCATCAAGATGCCGGTGCCAAAATGATCCACCTCGCACCCGAGACCACCTCGCGAATCGTCTCAAAGTCGATTGCCAAAGATGGTGGTCGCACTTCCTATCGTGGCCTCGTCCATATCGCTGACGGCGCCACCCATGCCAAATCGAGTGTCATCTGCGATGCCCTCCTTCTTGATGAGCAATCACGCTCGGACACCTATCCGACCATGAGGATCAACGAAAAAACAGCGACTATCGAACATGAGGCAACGGTCGAGCGCATCGGCGAAGAAAAACTGTTCTACCTGAACTCGCGTGGCATCTCAAAAAGTGATGCCGAAGGCCTCCTCGTCAATGGATTTATCGATCCCGTCGTAAAGGAAATTCCGCTTGAGTATTCGATTGAACTCAATCGTCTCATCAATCTCGAGATGCAGGATTCAATCGGCTAGCCCTATGGAATACCGCGACATTTCAACCGATACGCAATCACGCTACCGACTGGCTGCTCAGGAGCACGTGGTGTTTTTCATACTCAATCGCACCGGGAGTATCACTATCGAACTCACCGGCCCGGGAGCTACGGCCCATATCTTTGCGCTCTACACCGGACACCGTACAGAGTCTCCATCACTCACTCTCACACAACAGCACCTCGCACCCGAAACCACCTCTTCCGCTCTCGTAAAAGCCGCTCTCGCTGGAACGTCCGCTTTCACGTACGCTGGAACAATCCGCATCAGCCCAGACGCTCATCGATCAAACGCTACACAAGAGAGCCGAAACCTCCTCCTCTCAAATGGTGCACGTGCTCAGGCCCGACCATCGCTCGAAATCCTCGCTCACGATGTCATCTGTCACCATGCCGCAACCACCGCACCACTCGATCCCGAACAGCTCTTCTTCGCAGGGTCACGCGGCCTCACCAGAAAACAAGCCACGCAACTCCTGGTCGATGGATTCTTTAACGATGCCCTGCAGAAGATGGAGACACTGGTTGGGAAAGAAAATCTTTCGAAGTTGAGAGGAAATGTTTCCTTGTCATTGCAAATATAGATCCGTAATCTTTCTCTCCAACCCCTGCCCATTCCCGTGCCGAAGCATTCCCAAGTACGACGAAACATTCTTCTCGCTCACCTTCCGGAGCATCCTCCGCTTGGTCATGGTCCGAAGCACCCGATGATCCGGAAAATGGATCCAACCCAGGAAATCGATACCGGAAGCGACGGTCTCGATAGAGATCTTGTTCGGATGAAGCGTAAGACGAAGCTCCTCATACAGGAACTCCCTTATGGAGAAGAGGAAACATTCCAATTGCTCGTAGTCCCGCGAAAAGAGAACGAGATCATCGGCGTAGCGGATGTAGTGTTTTGCTCTCAAGCGATGCTTCACGAACTGATCAAGTTCATTGAGGTAAACGTTCACCAAAAGCTGCGAGGTGAGATTGCCGAGGGGTAGGCCACGACCAGGCGTATTGGAATGAAAACTCTGGATGACCTTTCCCAGGAGCCAAAGAATATTTTGATCCGCAATCCGCTCTCGCAGAAGGCGAAGAAGAATTGTTTGGTCGATACTCGCAAAGCACTTCCGCACGTCGCACTTGAGGATCCAGACGGTCTTCGTACGATTACAAGAAACCTGACGCGCGAAGGTCCGGAACCGATTGAGCGCTTTGTGCGTGCCCTTCCCATTTCGACAGGAGTACGAGTCGGCAATAAACGCCCGATCGAAGAAGGAATACAGAATGCGGTAGATCGCATGATGCACGAGTCGGTCTCGGACGGAGGCTTTGTGGATATCGCGCGGCTTCGGATCGTTCACCTTGAACGCCTGGTAGCCGCCAGGCTCGTAGGTTTTGTGCTTCAGGTCTTGGTGCAGGGCGAAGAGGTTGTCCATGAGGTGCAGTTCGAAGGCTTGGACGTCTGGCTTATTTTTCTTTCCTTTCAAAAACTCCTGCCACGCCGCGAGGAGATTGTCGGGAGAGATGATATTATGGTAAGTATGAACCAATCGCTTTTTCATACTTCCCAGAATACCCCCCCCACGGCTTTTGCCAGTGTTGCAGAAGTTGAAGGATGCATACTTGCGCTGGTTTGAATGTTACCAGTCCCTTCCCAAAACCCACCGCTATTCTCTCGGTCAGCGGGTCGATCACATTTTTATAGAGAGTATCGAGTACGTCGCGACAGCGGTTTTTTTACAGCCACAGGAAAAGATTCCCTACGTACGGCATGCGATACGCAAAGTCGATACCATGAAAATCCTTCTTCTGGTTCTTTGGGAGACGAAATCGCTCGACAGTAAGAAATACATCTCTCTTTCTGAAAAAATCGACGAAGTCGGCAGGATGCTCGGTGGTTGGAACGGACAACTGACAAAACAAAACTCCTCCCAGAAGCGAGAGGAGAAATGAAAAGAGTTGCGGAGACCGGCAAACCACCAGTCGTCGTTCCAGTCGTTGTCGTTGTGATTGACGTTCACGTTGCGCTCATCGTCCCACCGGTTGAAAGCCGCCGCCATCGTACAGAGCGTCATCTGTGCCACTGTCCCTCGATCCGCCATCCGCCAACTGGCGGAAACGGACTCTTGGGACTGTATCGTATCCGGCATCTCCAATGCCTTAGCGCTCCGTACCAAGTATCTTCATTTTTTAATGCAGTGTCTGCATACATCGCCCTATCCTGAACCGTAATCCAAAGATATTCTCAATGTATGGATACTGGATTCGGCCGCGAGCGGCCGTAACCACTCGCAGATTCGCCTACTACCATACGTATGGTACCAAATCAAAATCCCGTGTCGAGGTAATCCAAGACACGGGACCAAAGGACCAAGGACAAAGTTCCGAAGAACAGCAGGAATGAAGTCCAAGATCCAAGGGCTACTTGCGGAGACCGGCAAACCACCAGCCGTCGTCCCAGCCGCTGCCGCTGCGATTGACGTTCACGCTGCGCTCACCGTCCCACCGGTAGAAAGCCGCGTGGCACCACTTGCCATCGCTATCTTGCCAGTGCGTAGCGTTGGGATGACTGTCCGCGAAGGCCGGGTCGGATTCGTTCACAGCTGCGAGCGTATACGGATCGACAGGCTTGAGGCTGCGCAACGCGAACTCCTTCTCCAGATCATCATCACTGATGTCACAACGAACCGGAAAGAGGTAGACTTCGACTTCCTCGCCTTCGCCACGCGGCATCCTTCGCACGACGCTGTCATTGGTGTACTGCGTACGGCCAGTGGCATCGAGCGCTTGCTGCGGGCGGCGGCTGCGGTCAACCCTGACGCGGCGAACGATCATGTCGCTCATTGCTTCGACGTACTTGCGAAACACGGCAACCATTTCATCGATGACCTGTGCACCTTGTTGCTCGAGCACCTGCTGCACGGGTTCGTTCTGAAGGTCTGATTTGCGCAACGCGGCGCCGATCAGATCCTGCAGTTTGCCAATTTGTCCTGCCGTGATGGGGTCATGGCTTTCCATGGCGTCATCTCCTTGGAAGGTACGATTCCCTCTACGCTTGGGATGGGCGGTTTTGGAACTCGTCAGAATGACAGTTCAAAACGTTTCAGTGTAGCACTTTTTCAAACTCTTGTCAATTGGAAAAAAGCATGATATAAAGGTATCTATGTAATTCGGACTGTTTTAGTCTGTATATGATTGAGAGCGACATCAATCGGTATTTCCCTATCTTTCGTCACCAGACTGCACTGGTGTATTTTGATTCGGCCGCGACGGCCCTGAAGCCACAGGTAGTGATCGATGCGGAGCGTGAGTATATGGAAGAGTATTCCACCAATATCGCCCGAGGACTGTATCCTTTGGCTGAAACCACAACAGAGAAGTTCGAGGCGGTACGAGAAAAGGTTGCACAGTTTATCAATGCCCGAAACCAGAAAGAGGTCATCTTCACTTCCGGCGCAACTGCCTCGATCAACCTCGCTGCAAGACTCCTTACCTCGCGTGTAAAACCATCGGACAATATCGTCGTGACAGCAATGGAGCACCATTCCAACTATCTCCCCTGGAGAGAGCTGGCGCGGAGACACCATGCCGAGCTTCGCATCATCCCCGTCACTGACGAAGGTACGCTCGATCTCGACGCTCTCAAACATTCGATCGACAAGCATACTCAGATCGTCGCGTTCTCTGCTGTTTCCAATGTCTTGGGGACTGTGAACCCCGTCGTGGGAATTGTACAAACCGTAAAAAACATCAGTCCAGACACGATCGTTCTCGTCGATGCTGCGCAGGCCGTCGGACACATGGCTCTCGACGTCACCAAGTGGGATGCGGACCTCGTCGCTTTTTCAGCACACAAGATGTTTGGCCCGACGGGCGTCGGTGTGCTCTACGGCAAAGAAAAGCTCCTGGAAACGCTTTCCCCGGTCGACTTTGGTGGTGGTATGGTACTCGACGCCAATGCGACACACCCGATATACAAAGACGTCCCTCATCGTTTCGAGTCCGGCACACCAAATATCGGCGGGGTCATAGCCTTGGGAGCCGCGCTCGATTTTATCGAAAGCATCAGCATCGAAAACATCCGCGCCCATGAGATCGCCCTTACGGACTATGCTCTGAAAGAACTCCAAGCAACATTCGGTTCCGATATCCGTATCGTCGGTCCGACAGATCCGACTAAACGCAGCGGTATCATCGCTTTCGCTATGAAAGACATCCACCCGCACGATATCGCGCACCTCTTGGGTGAATCCGGCATCTGCGTCCGTGCCGGTGAGCACTGTGCTTCACCACTCCACCGTGCACTCCACCTCGAGGCGACAACCCGCATCAGTCTTTCGATTTATAATGATACAAGCGATATTGATACGTTCATCGAAACCTTGAAAAAAATATCCATCCTCTTCAAGGGATGATTTTCAATTCCCATTGATACTTGAAAAGCTTTATGCATCTCTATCACGATCTCATTCTTGACCACTACCGCAACCCCCGAAATTCTGGATCATTGGAAGATGCAACTCATCAGGCCGATGTGAAGAACCCAACCTGTGGCGACACTCTCCACATGGACATCCGGGTGAACCGAGGGAACATCGCTGATATCCGTTTTACCGGTTCCGGTTGTGCCATCTCCCAAGCGAGCGCCTCACTCTTGTCTGAGTATATCCGAGGGAAATCACTCGCCGAAGCGCTGGCTCTGGATACCTCAACCGCACTGAAACTCCTCGGGGTTACACTCTCACCCGGACGATTGAAATGCGGCCTCCTGGCCCTTGAAGCCTTGAAGCGATCGCTCAATAACACAAACAAACGCTCCGCAACCTCATAAAAGGTGGACCCAAATCCCATAACCTGGTACCTTGTAAATTGTAAACCCTCAATCTAAAAATATGGCCTGGAAAGATGAAATGAAGCCCGCTGGTCCCGTTACACTCCCAAATGGTTGGACTGTTGAAGTTGATACTGCTGTCTGCATCGGTGCTGCTCCCTGCACAGCAATGGCTCCCAACTCATTCGCGCTCGATGATACCGGCAAGGCCGCCATCCTCTCAACCGTTGATGCTGACGATCAAGAAACCATCCTCAACGCGGCCCGTGGCTGCCCAGTCGGTGCCATCCGCATCAAGGACGCAGCCGGCAAACAGGTCTTCCCTGAATAATCTCCCCTGCCACCGGAAAAGAATCGGGCCGGTGCCTGATTCTTTTTTTCTCCCCTTTCTCCACTATGCCCAAAGCTGCCACCAAAAAAATCACCGAGAAAAAGGTTCGCGAGAAACTCCATCTCGTGCTTGATCCCGAACTAGGTATCTCGATCGTCGAGCTCGGACTGATCTACGGTATCAGTGTCGATGCCAGTGGGAAATGTCTCATCACCATGACACTCACGACCATGGGCTGCCCGCTGTTCGGCCAGATCCAAAAAGAGATCGAGGATCGCGTACTGGAAGTCGAATCAATCGAAGACGTCGAGATATCCCTCACCTTCGATCCACCGTGGACGATAGAGAAAATGACTCCCGAAGCCAAGATTCAGCTGGGACTGGATTAGAAACTACTGGCCAGGCAATTTTCTATTTGAAGGTTTCAAGTAGGTTTGCCAGTTTCTTTGCGTCTGGATTCCTCGTATGCAGAGGCTCATTGCCCTCACGCACGAGCTGTTCATAGCTCGAACGGCCGGTTTCTTGATAAAGGACACCGAGCGCCATCCGCGCCTGATTCAAGGCAAGTGTGAGAGCCTTCACTTTGTCACTCCGATCATGCGACTCATCGAGATAATACGTGTGTTCTTTGAACCACTGAAAAGTATTTTGCTTATTGAAAACGACACAGGGCTGGAAGACATCCACGAGCGCATAGCCTTGGTGAGAGATTGCCTGCTTTACAATTTCTTTGGCCTGAGGGATATCGCCCGAAAACGCACGCGCGACAAAAGTAGCGCCCGCAGCCAGCGCAATCGCCATCGGATTGAACGGCTCAAGCACAACACCGTCCACTTGGACCGGCGTCTTCATGCCCCTGGACGATGTCGGCGAGGCCTGACCCTTGGTGAGGCCATACACCATATTATTGTGAACGATATTGGTGATATCGGGATTACGCCGAATGGTGTGCAGAAAGTGGTTCCCACCTTCACCATAGGTATCACCATCGCCTGACTCTGCGATCACGGTCAATTTCGGATTGGCAATCTTGATCGCGATGGCCGGCGGCAAAGCACGACCATGGAGCCCATTGAAGTAGTGTGTCCGGAGATAATGTGGTGTCTTGGCTGCTTGACCAATACCCGAACAAATCACCACTTCCGTTGGCGGAATATCCAGCTCTGCAAGCGCACTCTTGATGATATTGAGGATCGGAAAATTCCCGCAACCCGGACACCACGCCATGTCCGTCCCATGTGGCATATCATAGAGTTTCTTGTCGATCATAGGTCTCCTAATCGATGAATCACTTCTTCCACTGAAAATGGATTGCCATCAGATTTCAAAATCCGATCCATAACACAGATACCATATTCGCGTTCAAGCAGGTCAGCGAATTGTCCCACAGCATTATTCTCAACCACTACAATCCGCTTCAACTGGGTCAAAAGTTTCTTCCCCGATATCGGCAGCGGGTACACTTGAGCGAAATGAACCTGCACAAACGATGGATCGCCGAGCCTGTCGAGCGCTTCCTCGACGACACCCCGATTCGAACCCCAGGTGACAATGGCTGTCTTGGCTTTCTTCAGCTTGGCCGGCGAAGTCACCGGAGCCAGTGACTCCTTGATAAGGGCCTTGCCTTTCCTGAGGCGCTTTCCATGCTGAATCAATCGGACCTCGTGACTCTCGGTTATATGTCCAGCCGCATCGTGCTCATCGCTATCTACTCCCACGAGTCCAACCCCATAACCCGGGATGCCACGCGGTGACACACCGTCTTTGGTAACTGCATAGCGTTCATACGCCGCGTCCGTTTCGATGATATACGGCTGATTGGGGGCCGTCTTCAAAGCATCGATGTCAACGGTCGAAACCGAATCAAGGAAAAACTGATCGGTCAGAACGAAAGCTGGCACCTGATACTTATCAGCAATATAAAATGCCTGCGTCATCGCTTGATAGGCTTCCTCGGGAGTACCCGGAGCAAAGACAGCCCGCGGAAATTCACCGTGTCCCGCGTAGAGGACGAGATTGAGATCAGCCTGCTCGGTCCGAGTGGGCAGTCCAGTCGCTGGTCCAGGCCGCATACCGACATGCACGACAATTGGTGTCTCAATCATCCCCGAGAGACTCACCCCTTCACTCATCAGGGCAAATCCCCCGCCCGATGTCGTCACAACAGCGCGCGCACCCGCATACCAGGCTCCCAGCCCGGAATTGATCGCTGCGATTTCATCCTCTGCCTGATCGACCACAATGCCAAATTCTTGCTTGTGTCGAGCGAGGAAATTCAAAAGTCCAGTCCCAGGTGACATGGGATAAGAGCTAATATAGTTACAGCCAGCCGCCAATGTCCCCAGACCGATACTATCCATGCCTTCGAGCAGTAAGCCTGCATCAGGCTTGTCGGCCCGCGGCACCGAAAGTTCAATACCTTCGACAAATGCAATATGTGTTCCATGGACGTACCCTTTCTTGGCCGCTTCAATATTTTTCATCACAATCTCTTCACCTTTTCGAGCAAAATGTTCACGGAGAAAAGTGTGGAAAAGCTCCTCCTCTGCCCGAAGCATGCCAAGCACGACACCAACTGCGACGGTGCTGGTGTAGATAGGATGTCCGAGCTCATTGGCAAATCGAGTAAAGGGAACGTCCACCACTCGGCACTCTGTCTCGCAGACCTTTTCTTTTTCCCCGATAATAACCGTTGCCGGGGTGATCCGGCGCTCAAGGTGTGGTACGACATGTTTGTCGAGTGCAAAGAGAAGGTCGATGCGATCGACAAACGCCCGTCGCTTCTTGGACGTCAGGCGGATTTCCGTTGAGTTACTGCCGCCACGGATCCGCGACATATACTCCTTTGAAGCGAAGACGTGATACCCCTGACGCTTGAGCACTTGCACCAACAGCGTTTCGACAGTTTGGATGCCCTGCCCCGCCGCGCCACCAAGTACGATCGAGATATCTCCGGTAAATCGATGCATGACAAGAATGTGTCTTTGTTTTACTCCATCAGTATAGCAGAATTAATCCTGCACCGCGGTTCCATCAAGCTCTTTTTTCACAATCTCAAACTCATTCTCTACCTCGCGCAACCGCGCCTTGCTGGCTTTGATCAGCGCGACACCTTCCTTCACCTTCTCGAGTGCCTTCTCAACATCGATGGCTTCCTGATCCTCGAACCAGGCCGTGATAGCTTCTAGTTTTTTTAACGCCTCACCCAGCGATTCCTTCTTCGTGGTCATACATGTTCTGTTATCTCAATTACCTCTGATTCTAACCTGCCTTGACCGAGTTGTATATCAATGCGATCACCAACTGCAATTCCATCAGTTGCTCCGCGCACGAGCCGACCAGCCTTTCGAACGATCGCGTAGCCAAGTCGGAGGACACGCACTGGATCGAACTGACGCAAGCGCTCTTCCATGGTTGCCAACCGCTCGCCGCATTGTTTCAAACTCCCCCGGAGATGTACCTGCCAAGTCGCGGAATCATTGGCGAGTTTCATCCGAATCATCCGGCATTGTTCTGGAAATCGATGCACCGCATTGCGAAATGCTCCATCACTGACCAATATTCGATGCGAGAGTGACTCCAGCGCCGAACGGATCACTTCTTCGGCATGCCGAATTGTAGTAGCCAGCATCATCTGAAATTGCTGCACAGATCGTTCAAGCGTGAGAGCGTATTGCCCCACTCTCACCCGGGCTTCATCCCAAGAAAGCGAAAGGGTACGCGCAGCTGCCGTCGGTGTTGAGACCATCCGATCGGCAGCAAGAGCCGTGAGCGACACATCGCGTTCATGCCCAATCCCCGCAAGCACCGGGATCTTCGACTTCCGGACAGCCTCGACGAGTGCTTCCGTATTGAACGCCTGCAAGCTCTCTAGGCTGCCACCGCCCCGAATAATGACCAGTGCATCGTAATGTTCCGGCCTCTGATTGAAATACTGAATGGCCTTGAGGATCTCAAAGACGGCCCGCTTTCCTTCAACCAACGTAGGATAAAAATCCACGCTCAGTCCCGCTCGAACGAGATTCATAGTGAAATCCCCAATAGCTGCCCCATCACGTGACGTGATGAGAGCGATCCGTTCAACAAATTCAGGTATTGGTCGTTTCTGCTGCGCCGCAAACGCACCGGCCAATTCCAGTTTCCGATAGAGTGCATCATACGCTCTCTTCAATTCACCTTCGCCCGCGTATTCGATAGTACCCACCTGAAGCGAAAGTTCACCTCGCGGCTTATACATCTTGGGGAAACCCTCAACAATCACCTCATCCCCAACCGCGACATCGATACCACAAACCTGGTACCGAGCATACGGCATACCGCACTTCAACACGCTGCCATCCAAATTATCTTTCAGCGAAAAAAACACAAATGCATTATTCCAAATATTGCATTCGGAAACTTCACCCCGCAGACGCGCCGCCATCCCCGAAAGCTCAATGTTCAAACTATCAAGAAATTGCGACACCGTAAGCGGTTGATCAGTGACCGGTTCTGGCATGGCTGACTCGGTAAACTCGGCCACCCGTCCACCGGCTCCCATATTCTGCAAATCTGTCTCTGCCACTGCCCCACTTTCTGCACCCCCCACTGATTGTTGTACCTGGATCATCTGGAGAAGCGTTTTCCCATAACGTCGACTCTTGGCTTCCTTGATCCCCTTCACTTCGAGTAGTTCAGCCAAAGAGGTCGGCATCCGCGTGATGAGCGCTTCGAGTGCTGCATTGTTCAGGACACGGTATGACTCGACGCCTTCGATCCGGGCCTGTTCATCGCGCCACTGTTTCAACTGTTGCAGTAGTCCATAATTCATACACAAGATCATCACTCTCTGTTCTTAGTATACATGTTCCAAGTGCGGCCTTGCGAACCAAAGAAAAAAGCGGGTGAGGGAATGACATTGCATCCTCCCTTCCCGCTTCAAGCATTCAACAACCTCTGGCCAACCTATTCGGTCTTCCAGGAAACCACTGGGTTGGCTGGGCGACTATCACCCCAGGCATACACTGCGACAACGGTCGCATCGAGCCTGGCAGTGCGCAACACTCCCGTCACCGTGTGTGTGATCGTCCCGGCAGCGAGCGTGACCACCGAGGTCACCCGCGCTTCACCATCCCCAATGAGCAGTTTGTAGCCCTGGAGTCCCGAGACACCCGTCGGTGCCGTCCAAGTGAACGTCACGTCGCGGGTGGTGGTCGCCGTGTTGACCGTACTCGTGGTCAACCCCGATGGAGCGTGTTGCGCGCTCTCGAGGATCGCGTCCGTCCCGTCTGGCGACGTGATCATAGCGTAATTCGAACACGTGCTGTGCCCGAGCGTACCATAGAATGCGTCGACACAGAAGTACCACGGCGAGTACCGCGCCAAACCGTACACGGTATACGTGGTGGTACTCGCGGCGACGTTTCCAGCACCCGTCATGGTCTGGGGATGTTCCCCCCAGTAGACGACATAATCCGACAGTGCTGCTTGGATTTCCGGCGCCTGACCCGTGACCGGATTCCAGGTGAGACCCACGTCCCGGACGCTACGTACGGTCTTGCCCATTGCGGGTGTTGACCGCGATCCTTCGCCGTTGGCATTCACTGCCGCGACGGAGAACCAATACTCGGTGTCAGCAGCCAGCCCAGCGACTCGCGTCGTGAGGGTGGCACTGTTCACCGTTGCCGCCAAGGCATACGTCCCGTTTTGGGTCAAACTCCGATAGACTTTGTACCCGTTTACCGTCGGTGTACCAGACGCAGTACACCACGTCACATCGAGCTGGTCGTGATAGACTGTCGCTGCGACCGAGGTGCAGGCGGATGCGCTTGGCAGCCCACCCGTTGCAAATGTCGTCACATCGACGACATTCGACAGTATCGACCAACCGG
Organism: uncultured Bdellovibrionales bacterium; assembly: GCA_964385515.1. Lineage (GTDB taxonomy): Bacteria > Patescibacteriota > Minisyncoccia > Moranbacterales > UBA1568 > SSEF01. The sequence goes on along the minus strand of CAYLPD010000015.1, from coordinate 1,319 downwards.
TCGAGTCCTGAGCCTTACAGCCCACGTAGACCTTGGTCGACGGAGCGAGTCCACCGACCGAGAGTGTCGGATTGGCCGGTCCAGTCGGTCCAGCAGCGGGCATCGGGGTGATCGGTGTCCGGGTTGACCAGTTCAGCGTTGTAATGCTGACGGCACTCCGGCGGCATTCGTATGCCGTCAAAGCGGTTTGTCCAGCAGCAGGGGCTGGTTTGGTCCAACTGCACCCCACACTGCTCGTACTCGTCGCCGAACACGAGAGCGTGTCAATCCGCGCCGGTGCAGCTGCGGCTATCGACGCCGTAAGTATAAGTGCGATTCCAGACACCCAATAGGCCAACTTTTTCACTTTGCACCTCCTGTCGTTAGACTACAAAAAAACTATTTCATTGGGAAAAAACTTCTGCTTATTATATCACATCTCGCATGTTTATGCAAGAGGTGAAACGCGAATTTGGCAACCCTACAAATAAACCCTTAATTGAAGCCTTTTCTGGCTCACTGGACTCCGAAGCCCGTGGGTGCAGCCGGCGGTGTGAGATCAGCAGAGAGCGAACTGAGTTCCAAGCGGTACACACCGCTCGCGCCGGTGGCGTACGTGAGGAGCGACGACGCCGGATTGGTCACGACGTCTCGGATCGTCATATCGGTCAGATTCTTGTTGAGCGGCTGCCACTCGGGCGTCGAGAGTGCTTCGTTTTCAGTTCGGTAGACCCCGTGGCTTTGCAGTCCGACGAAAGCGATATTGCTGTCCGTATAATCACTGATGACGGCGTTCACGGCGCTGCCCGGGAGCCCATCGCTGTGGCTCGGAAAAAGTGTCCCGAGGTCATTACTCTTCAGTACCGTCGTCCCTGCCGCGACCCAGTGGATCGAGCCAATCGGGTTCAGCATCGCGACATCGCGCAGCACCGTCGATCCGGCATTGTAGGCGAGAGACCAGCTCTCGGGTTGCCCAGACATCGAAAACGCCGCACTCTCGTACAGACGATTGGACGCGGTCAGGGCATACACTTCGCCCCGTCCGAAATCCGTCGCGAGCCGCGTGATGGACTGGCCGGACAGACCCGTATTGACAGCTGCCCAGGTCGCGCCTGTGTCGTCGCTTCGGAAGACCCCGCTCGGTGTCGCCGCATAGAGCGCCGTGGCTGTCCCTGCTACCGCCAACGATTGGTCAAACTGGATGTCTTTGACATTGGTATCCGTGATGCCGCTCGACGTGCTCGTCCAGCTCGATCCACCCATCGTCGTCTGGTACACTCCACCGGCTGTCGCCGCAAACACCGGTGTCGACGAGTCAGCCACATACCCGCCCGCCCCGC
>CAYLPD010000014.1:0-31816 GCA_964385515.1 uncultured Bdellovibrionales bacterium | reverse complement strand
AAGAAAATAAAGGATTGCATTTCATTCTACCGCATTTCTGAAGGTCGGAAAACAGCCTATATCATCAGCCAAAACCTCGACCGTGATGCGATACCGAAGAGTTTTTAGGTAGTACGGAATTAGTTCGGTAAATCTAGCGGTAGACTAGCGTCCCACATTTCATTGAATAATTTCACCATAATCATTCGGTGGACAATTTTCTTAGTGCCGTCCGATCGGTGTTTGTGTTTAATAGATTCATAACTTCTATAATGTAGTTTTCTATCAGACTTAGAACTTTACTTGTCTCTGATGAATCAAGCGTTTTATCAACATCTCTTGGATATAATTTAGCCAGTGTCACGCGGCCACCCTGCGGATTCTCTAGAACGATAGGCCACTTAAGAGTTCTAGGACTCTTATTATGTGCTATTTGGTAATCACGAAAATCAGACACCTCTTCTTTTAATTGCCTTGAAATGTCCATAAATGAGTCTGGTATTTCGATCTGCTTAACGGCACAATATTTTGGAAAGGACTTTACTAGATCGTCATGTGAGTCAAGAGAAAATTTACGTACTGGTCCAAAGTATAGTTCGATTGATCTTGCAATTTTATCTAACAGAATTTTGGAAAATAAAAAGAAACTTTCAACTTGAAATAGCGCCTCATTAGAAATTTTTGAAGCTTCATCAAGTGATGCCTGGAGCTCATCAGTTATTGGCACGGATTTCTTTAATTTCTCTATAAGCTTCAAATTTTTTTCTGCATTTATCCTGTTTTTAAAATACAGATCAGGAAATTTTTCTTGAATCAAATGCAAAAACGAATGGTACCGTTGAATATCGCTGAACGAGAGAGCAAAAAAATTGTTATCTCTAACCTCGAATCTTTTTCTGTGTTCCCAGATGAACTGGTTAAGAATGTCATTTAGGTTCAAATACTGCTTGTCTGCCATAACCATACAAAGAAAGGAACAAGTGATCTTAGAAAAAAAAGATGGGAACAGAAAAAGTTAAAAACTACTGTTGTTCTCTCACAAAAATAGTAGTGGTTTGGCTCGTGTAGAGCTTGGAGAACGAGTCGGATTTCTCGAACTGGGCGCGGTCGTATTCGGGATTGACGACCAGGTAGCGGACGCCTGTGGTGCGATAGCATTCCTCGCCAAATGTAGTGTTCGGTGTTGAGATCATCGCGAGTGTGCAGCGCTCGCGGCGGTTACCGCCTTCTGCGTAGCGGCCAAAGAGTCCGCGCGAAAGCGGATAGCCATAATCACGCAGGAAGAAGAGTTTCATCCAGGCATCGGCGGAGAGATAATTGTGATCCTTCAGGATCATCTCACCGTGGGTATGGGTAGCGAGATACTTGGTCGCAGCAAAGGTCTGGACGAGTTCATGTGAGCGGTCCTTCCACGTGAGCGAGCTTGCATTGTCAAATGAACCGGAGCCGACAAGGAAGACGGCAATCGCTGCAAGCGTCAGGGTGCGGAAGAAGACAGGAAGTGTCGAACGCTGCCAGAGCGAAGTCGCGAGCCAGGCGAGGGCGAAGGCTGCCGCGAGCGCGGTCGGATAGGCCAGGTAGCTCCCGATGCGGCTTGACGGGATGTCGAGGAGGAGGAGATGTGGGTACATGGCCATGACGAGGAGTGTGCCACCCCAGCCGAGCACCAATCCGCTCTCGATCGCTCGGCGGCGCAGTGTGAACACAGCGAGCATGAGACCAAAGAGTCCAAGTGCAACCTTCCCTCCACCAATAGAGTTCGAGACTTGGAAAAACGACAGTCCGGTGCGTGTCGTTTTCGTCGGGGTGCCGATAGCGGAATCAATCGCAGCCGTGTCGAGATAGGTCGGGAGCGCCACGAGACCCATGAAAAGTCCGGTGAGGAGGAGGACGGAGAGCACTGCCGGCGAGAGAGCAAGGCGAAGCCAATCACGGATGAAGTTGCGCTGGCTCGTCATGAGTCCGAGCGCTGTGATAGTGATGGTGCCGGCGAGGATGAATGCCAGGACGAGAGTGGAGAGGTGATGGGTGTAGGCGGCGGTGAAGGCAAAGAGGAGTCCGAGCGCGATGAAGATCGAACGCTTTTCGTGAAGTCCACGGTAAAAGAGAAGAAGCACGGCGGGGATGAAGAGATTACCAAAAATATTACCCACGACGCCACCGGTTACGAATTTGGCTTGGGGCGAGGCTAGGGCGAAAAGCGGTCCCAGGATGAGGAGAACAAAGAGGGCGACATATTCGGGGTGGACGTCTTTCCCGAACGGCTGCGCCATGCGAAACGCCAAGGCAACCACGATGAGGACGGAGAGGAGATTGATGACGTGAAGAAAGAGAATCGGGAAGGCACTGGTGAAATCGAGACCCGAGAGTTCAGACAGGAAGGCAAACGGGAGATGTTCACCGAGAATAAAATCAGGAATTGACCGGGGTGGGGCGATGGTCGCTGTACTCGTCACAGGATCGATAATGATTTCGATTTTCTCATAATTTGGCAAAGCTTTTGTCTTGCGGATCACTTCGGACCAATACATGTGATGACCGAGATCGGTCGCCGTCGGAAGAATGTTGGGTGCGAGATAGATGGTCCGGATGAAGAGTGTGAGTGCAAAAAGGAGAAGGAAAATACGGAGACCGTTTTTTGAGAAAGCGGGCACGGGCACGTCTATTGTTCCGGCGAGTGGCTTCCGCGCCCAGAGTATGGCTCCACCCATGAGAGCGAGGAAGAGAAGTGACCCGCCAATATACGGGACCGAGAGCGGGAGCCCGACCCGGCCGAGGAGGAGCATGATGAGATCGATCGCCGTGAGACTCAAGATAAATCCAAAGACTCCCTCTTCAAGGCCGGAAAAAGCGCGGCCAAAGATGGCTCGCCACCAGATGAAACCGGGGACGAAGAAGGCGAGGCCTAGGGCGAGGAGAAATCCAGTAGTGTGGAGAAGGGTATCGAGCATAGAACTTCTGTCATTGCGAGCGAGTCTTCGAACGTGGCAATCGTATCCTTAATAGTATCAGAAAATTAATTCTTCCCATTGCGGTACTTCTTCGTACAACCAGGAGTAAGCCCACCTTTGTGTACTGCAACTCTTCTCGCACGGTCGCTGGTCATGTCGGTGTAGCGTACGGTGTGGGTTTTGTTGGTAAGAATATACACTCAGTACCGTCGTTCCGCTATAAGAGTTTGAGGAAGAGATTACCGCAGTCGCTTCGCTCCTTCGCAATGACAGACATAGCTTATTTGTTCTTTGAAACAAGCCCAGACAACACTTCCCGATAACGCTCCGCGAGCTGGTCCCAGCTGTAATGTGCGAGGGTGTAGTCACGAGCCTTTTCACCAAATGTCTTTCGACGTGCATCGTCGGTGAGCAGCCAGGTAATCTTTTCGACAAAATCAGTCGCGTTGCCCGGCTCCGCAAAGAGGCCGTTGTGCCCATCAGCGACGGCCTCTTGGAGACCGCCGAGTTTGGAGACAACGATTGGGAGACGATTGATACTTGCCTCGATAACGGCAATGCCAAAGCCGTCCCCGGTACCTTGGACGGGGATATTGGGTGCCACGGCCAGATCTGCAGTGGAGAGCAAAATATTCACTTTATCTCGATGAAGATTGGGGAGCAGGACCACTCGTTTTTCCAGTCCTAATTCTTGGATTGCTGCTTCACAGCTTGGAAAAGTATTGCTGTCACCAGGGTGAGCGGCGTGGGCGACACCACCCGCCGCTACGAGGATGACATGGTCGGGCAGCTGCGGCATGACGTTCCGGATGAACCATTCGACGCCTTTGTGGCGGACGAAGCGACCCAATCGCAAAATAACTTTCTTGGATGCTCTGTCTCTCCCGATGAGTTCTTTGAGTTCATCTCGCGAATGTGTTTTGGAAAAAGATGCCGGATCAACACCGTTGGGGATGACAGAGGTGCGAGTGGGATCAATGCCGAAGGATTCCGCTAGTGTCTTGGTATCCTGACTTACGCAGATGACACCGTCAAGCTTTTGCAGAGATGGGATATTTAAGAGTCGGTACGCTCGGGCCAAGAACCCCGACTGTCTGGCAAACGCAATGTCAAGGCCGTGTATAATCGAAGCCACAGGAGTGCGAGGAAAGAGGATTTTGACGATAGCTCCCCAGGGAGCGAGAACCCCATCTCCGAGCAATACAACATCATGTTGCTTCGCCAGGAACAACATTTTGATCAAAGCATATGGCAAAAAGGCAGGGAGGAAACTTTTGCCCCACGTGTTGGCGATGAGGGTGAGCGATGCTTTGTTGCCGAGAAACTGGGCCAACTCGGCGTTTTGTTTTTCAATCCCACCAATCGTCGGTGGAAAGGCTCGTGAAACAAAAAGAATTTTCATAGCGCATGGATTTGCGGCTTGACGAAAAATACTGGAGCAGAGCGTTTTTTAGACTTCCCGTCCCTGGTCTGTCGATGATCCCTTGCGATACTTGTCTTTCTTGATCGAGTAGGCCAGGTCCTCGGTGATGCGCCGACTCGTCTTGATCATGTCGGCGACGAAGGAGAAGATGAGGAGCTGCATGCCAATGAGGAAGGTGACACTCGAAAAGAGGAGATAGTTGAGGTACGGCGTTACTTTCAGTCCGTGCGAGAAGTATTGGAAGAGGAAGATCAAGAATGAGAGCAGTGCGAGCGCGATGAGGACGAGTCCTGGGATGCCGAAGAACTTCATCGGCCGGACATCGCGCACGGCTTTGACGATGATGCGGGCGCTATTGTTCACAAAGCTGTAGACACTTTTGACTATTTTCGACTTGCGGTCGGCGAAATAGATGACCTGGACCGGGACCCAGAGGACACGCAGGTTTTTGCCAATGGCGTCGATAATAGTCTCTTGCGTATAGGTGAAGCCGGTCGGGTTATTCAGTCGGAGCAGTGTTTCACGGCTGTGGGCACGGAAGCCGCAGGTGAGATCAGTCGTTTTTACATTGAGGAAAGAGCCAACGAGGGAAGCACCAAGTCGATTGAAAAAATCCTTCATCCACGGGATATTCTTGGCGCTTGATTCGGAAAAGCGGTCGCCTACGACCATGTCGGCTTGATTGGTGAGAAGAGGGTCGATCAGTTTCTGAATTTCCTTGGCGTCGAACTGTCCATCTGCGTCAATATTCACCATGATATCAGCGCCTTCTTTGAGCGCGTTTTCGGTCGCAGTGGCGAACATGACACCAAGCCGACGATTGATACCGTGACGGAGCACAAAATCAGCACCGGCTTCCTTGGCGACGTCGGCGGTGTGGTCGCTTGATCCGTCATCGACGACTTGGATGAGGGTCTCATCAATGCCATGGTAGCTTCGCGGCATATTGCGAATCGTATTGCCAATGACCGACTCCTCGTTATAGGCGGGGATGTTGATGATGAGACGCATAGGCTACTTTTTATGAATAAGGAGTTTGGGATCGAAACACCGCCACTCGCATTTCTCTTTCGCACCCTCAATGCCACTCTTCACCAAGTCAGCCTGGCATTGCCGGAGGACTTCTTCGCAGACTTTCTTCCGATCAGAGAAATATTCTGTATTGATGCTGTATCCCAGGAGCGGAAGCGCAAAGTAGGCGATAACGGCAACACCTGCGAGCCAGATGGCGAGTCGGATAAGGCCGAAAATCATATGTTATGGAGCATAGAGCATGGATCATGGAACATACACCAACAACAACCAGTCCTGTTCTGCAACATATGTTCTCTATTGTGTGTTGCGTGTTTCATGACTACCGGCCAATGCCATGATAACGGACCCCGTGCTTGGCAAAATCAGCCTTTGAGAATGCATTCTTGCCGTCGATGAAAATCTTTACGCCATGCTTTTTCAGGAGCTCGGGCGTGATGGCCTCACGGAATTCGCGATGGTCGGTGGCGAGGATAATAGCAGTTGACTTTTTCAGAAAGCCGGCGAGTGTTTTCTCGGAGGAGTGAGTCGGAACATGCGGATCGTGGGTGATGACTTTTGCCTTGTGATGTTTGAGCGCCTCGATGACTTTGAGGGCTGGGGATTCGCGGAGGTCGTCGATATTCGCTTTGTACGCTATGCCAAGGACGCCGACGGTCGTACCATTCAGGGCGAGCTTCTCATCGTTCAAGAGGTCTTGGAGGAGTTCGACGGCATAGATCGGCATGCTGTTGTTGATCTCGCGGGCAATTTTGAGGAAGCGATGATCGAAACCGGACTGCTTGGCGCGTTCGATGAGATAGTACGGATCAACGGGAATACAGTGTCCGCCAACGCCACAGGATGGGTAATGAGCCATGAACGCAAACGGTTTGGTGGCTGCCCCATCGATGACGTCTTTGGTATCGATGCCAAGGATATCAAAGGATTTGGCGAGCTCGTTGACGAAGGCAATGTTGATATCGCGGAAGGAGTTCTCGACGATTTTCACGGCTTCAGCTTCACGAATGGACTTCATCGGACGGATTTCAGCGTCGACGATTGATTGGTAGAAGTCGAGCGCCTTGGCGAGACCGGTCGCGTCGAACGATCCGACCACTCGTGGGATATTGGTCACATTCCATGTGGCGTCGCCGGGATTAATGCGTTCCGGACAGTGGGCGATGAATACATCCTTGCTGATGCGTTTGTTGCGTGCCTCAAAGATGGGTCGCACGATTTCTTCTGAGACACCAGGATTGACCGTTGATTCGAGAATGACGAGAGACCCTTTTTTGCAATTCCGGGCGACAAGTTCAGAAGCACTGATGACCGGTGTGAGGTCGGGATAGAAGGATTCGTCGACTGGAGTCGGAACACAAATCAGGAAAATATCCGCTCGTTTGAGCTCAAGCTCATCCGTGGTTGGATGGATTTTGAAACGCCCGACATTCTCTTTGAGAAAAGGGTCTTCGATGGGGGAGATACCTTTTTTGAGAAGGGTGATCTTTTCTTTGTGGGTATCGAAGCCGATGACATCGTAGTCGCGTTCACTGGCACGGAGGGCGAGAGGGAGACCGACGTAGCCGAGACCGATGACCGCCACTGTTGCTTTCTGTGACATAGAGGGAAAGTGAGAGTTAACAATGCCCCTATTCTACGGAAAAAGCGGCTTTTCGACAAGCTACAATCAATCACTACGTCCTGCTTGACACAAAGGAGAAATTTGTGTATAAAGGAAAGTCCAATCTCGGACAGACAAAGGAGACCATAATGAAAATCTGGGTTGATGCGAGACCAGTTTCTGACGGAGGTACTCACGTCTACTTCCGTCCAGTCGATGGAAAAGAGAGGCGTGCTCTCGAGAAGTTATTCGACTTCAAGATGGGGGAAGCACCGAAGGATTTGCCAGCTGACCGCAACAAGCCAATCTCGCAAGGTGGGAAGGCGGCAGGATGCTTCGGCGGGCATGAGACTGATTACTGGATTCGTATCTTCACGTAGGCTGTCACATCCACACGCTAGAGGCGCACGACCAAACATGGTACGGCGTCTCGAACCTTTTCTAGAGACAATTTCTTCCCTTTTCTTTGCTACAATAGATCTATGTTTCTCACTGACAAAATCTTCCGGGCGATCGAGCGGGCGACGGTGCTCCATCATGGTCAGACGCGGCGCGTAACTGGTGTACCGTATATTGTCCATCCGTATGCGGTGGGTTTTCTCTTGGCGCATTTCACTGATGATGAAGACGTGATTATCGCTGGGCTTCTCCATGACACGCTTGAGGACGTGCCAGGTTATACGCGGGAGATGCTGGAAGTTGAATTTGGTCCCGAAGTCGCGCGACTTGTGTCCGAAGTGACTGAAGACAACTCGATCTACGACGAACACCCCGAGCTCTCACATCGGGATCGCGTCCGGCTGAAGAAACAGGATTATCTCGAACGTCTCGCTGATGATTCCGAAGGCGCGCTCATGATTGCTACGGCTGACAAAATCTGCAATATCCGATCGTTTCTTGAGGAATATAAACGGCTTGGTCCGGATACGTTTTGGGCCAGCTGGCGCCGGAATGTCGGTATAGCGGAAACGGATCATCGAGGGGCAGCGGAACACTACTCCCACTTCATGTTGGCGTTCAATGCAATCATTCAAACGAAATTGAAGCATCCCTTGGCGAATGAACTGGATCGGCTCATTCGATTGGCGGAACAGGCGATCCGTGAACGTGAAACTGAAACAACCCTATGAGGATTGGCATCAATGCAAATTTCTTTCAGAAGCCGATGACTGGCATCGGTGTCGTGACCCGTGAATTCATGCAGGCTTTGAAGGATATACCCGATGGACGGGAGCATGAGTGGATCTGGTATTTTGAAGGGGATATACCACAAGGAGCATGGCCCGACAATTGGCATTTTGAAGCGGTGTCAACCTGGTGGTCACGCGATGATTTGCTCCATCGTTTTCTCTGGGAGCGACTGGCGTTACCGCGCAGGATTCAACGGGATCGTTGTGATCTTTTCTTGAGCTTGTATCAGTCAGCGACTGTTTTACCCAAGCGCGTTCGACACGGTATGCTTGTCCATGATCTGGTACCGAAACATTTTCCTGAGTATCAGGAGAATCTGCGTCAACGTTTGTACTATCGAGCGATTGAGCGGGCATATGCATCTGTCGATTATTTCATCACACCTTCGGCATCGACGAAACATGATCTTGAGCAGTTTTTAGCTATTCCCGCTGCCCAGATTTCGGTTGCACCACTGGGTGTCAGTGATCTTTTCCGAGCAGTGTTGGTCTCATCAGTTCGGGACGATATCCTCAATCGTTATGGATTGGAACCGGGCTACCTGTATCACGGTGGCGGGTTGGAACGGAGGAAAAATACGGAAACCTTGTTGCGTGCCTACGCGAGCCTCAGTGGTGGCGTGACTGAGACTCGGTTGTTGCCACCACTCGTGATAAGTGGCAAGGTGTACCCTGAAACCAACCCTTTGGCAACGCCTGTGCGCTCTCTCATTTCTGAACTCGGTCTGGAGCGTCAGGTACGATTGCTCGGGTGCGTGCCTGATAGCGATTTGCCGGCTCTCTATCAGGGGGCGAGCATGTTTATCTACCCATCCCGCTTCGAAGGTTTTGGGTTGCCGGTGTTGGAAGCCTTTGCATCGGGGACACCAGTGGTGACCACGGCGGCTGGCTCACTGGCTGAACTGACCGGGGACGCAGCTATGATTGTCGCGCCTGATGATGTCACTGCGCTGGCCAAAGCAATTCGCTCCTTGTTAGGCGATGAGTCGGCTCGGCGGGCGCTTGGTGCGAAGGGCAGGGAACGCTCAACACAGTATTCGTGGTCACGGTTTGCTCAGACGATTGTTTCCACTTTGCTACAATAACCCTATGCACGTTTGGCAGCGGTATTATCATGCGTGGTTGACTGATCCTCGTTTCGTTTTTGGCGGGATCGGGTTTGGTGTTGGGGGGGCGGGAATAATGCTCATGTTAGCGAACGTTTTTCCGCTCTCGGCCATTGATCTCATTTTCTTTTCAGTCCTTTTTCTACTGCTTGCACTCCATCGGCCAAATTGGGGCTTTCTCGTTCTCGTTGCCACCCTTCCCTTGGAGACGGTGAATATGCTTCCGACCACCTTCGGATTTTCACTGCGGCCGTATCAGTGGCTTCTGGTTATTGTTGTATGTGCCCTTGCGTTCCGGAGTTTGTCCAAGCGATCGATGCTGACGGGCTTACATATCGTTCCGCAAGATGTGTGGCTCGCCCTTATTCCGTTGGGCGCTATTCTGTCGGGTATCATTTCAGGCGGAGAAGGACGGCACTTTGCGATCATTATTCTCTCTTTTTACGCGTTGTATGTACTGGGTCGAATATTTCTTCGTACGGCCGGTGATGTTGAAGTTGCCGGTAGCACTTTGTTGAGCGCGGGTCTTGCTTCATTGGGATTTGGTCTCTTTCAAAATATCGCATTTGAGAACGGTTCTCCTGTGGCCACTGTTATGCCGGGAAGGCCAAACGGAACCTTTGCCGAACCAGACTGGCTTGGTTTCTTTGCGGTGGTAATGTTTTTTGTTTTGTTTTCCTATTTGGTTCGAATCCTCAATGAACAATCCGAATTCTCGGTTCATCGCTTGTTACGTGTTGCGGCTGTCTTTCTCCCCATCACCATAGTTATGATGACACTCATCCTCACCGTGAGTCGGAGCGCTTGGCTTGCAGCGGTGATCGCGTTTATCGTTTGGCTCAGTATCACACTGTATACGCGCTGTGTGCCTATTCAGTCAATGCTGCAGAGCCTCCAGGTGACCCTGATTGCATTCGTTGTGGCGATATTTATCATCAGTGATTTCTCCTTGACTCGTTTTGATCTCATCAATCGGGCGGGGAGTACGGCAACTGGTTTGCAGATGATCACCGTTGCGTGCCCTACGCCAACTGCCCTCCCGGCCCAGATTGATTCGGTTGAAGAACTTCGGGACTATGGCTGTCGTCATATTGATCTGGAAGAACGCGCTCCGCTCGCGAGTGAGGGACAGTCAATTCAAACAGTAGAGCGCTCAGACCCCAACGTAGTAATTCGCCGCGAGATTTATCGACTGTCCTGGCAAACCATTCGCGCTCACCCGTTGTTCGGAATTGGCTGGGGGAATATCCAAACCGTCCTGGGTCAGGATGGACAGGGCACTGCCTACAATGCGAGTAATCTTTGGTTGGAGGTGTGGCTTGGAGCGGGGGTGTTCGGACTTCTCGGACTGGCCGGATCGCTCGGTCTCATGGTGTTTCGCGGAGTTCGTGTTTTGATGACTCAAAAGCACCAGGCCCAGGCTCGCCCGAATATCGTTTTTCTGATTGCGCTCCTCGTTGCCTTTTTCATCTTCAACCTCTTTAATGCGGGTCTCTTGATCGGGTATGTATGGATCGGTTTTGCCTGTGTGCCAGCGCTGACTCAACCGAAAAAAGCAGCCTTGCTATGACTTCAGAAACTTCGTTCACGGTAGGTATTGATATTCGCCTGATCGGAAAGGGGCGAACCGGGGATGAAGTGGTCTTTTTTCAACTGGTTCGAGCATTGATCCGCCGTCAGGATCCGGATATTCGCTACCAACTTTTTACCGATACACACAGCGATGATAGTCTCGCCGCACTTCGACTCAATCTGGGAGCGCTTGGTCGAGAGGATATCCAGATAATTTCACTGCCGGCCCGGAATCGATTCACGTGGAATGGATGGGTGCTGCCGTGGCGACTCTTTCGATATCCAGTGGATGTCTTGCATACACAATACATTCTTCCACTTTTCTTGCCGCGTCGTTTGAAAGTAGTTACCCATATTCACGATGTTTCTTTCCGAGCTCACCCGGAATGGATCAGTGTACTCGATCGATTTTTTCTCACACTTCTCATCCCACGAACTCTCGCTCGTTCGGATCGGTTAATTGCGCCTTCGGTTTTCACTCGCGATGAAATTTGTGTGTACTTTGATGTTCCTCCGGAGCGTATTGTGATTATTGCAAATGCCGCTGCTGAGGAATGGTATCAACCGATTCCGGCTACTGAAATTGAGGCGGTGATGATGAAATACGGCCTGACGCGCGGCCAATACTTCATTTCCTCTGGGACGTTGCAGCCGCGGAAGAATATCCCGTTTCTTATTGAGGCATTTCATCAATCTGTCCACAAACACGGACTTGCTCACACCCTCGTCTTGACAGGGAATCCCGCGGGGCACAATGTCGATGCGGGGATTCGCACAGCGATTGGCGCTGACCGTATCATGTATACCGGCTATGTTTCAGAGGCCGATCTGCGATCTCTGGTTGCGGGGGCAGCAGCATATGTTTTTCCATCGCTCTATGAAGGTTTCGGCATTCCCATTGAGGAAGCTTTGGCGCAGGGGACGACAGTACTGGCTTCGGATATTCCTGCGTTTCGTGAAATCGGACGCGACCGAATCTCCTATTTTGACCCACGAGCGCTTGCTCCGCTTGCGGACAATCTGTATACTTTCTCTATTCGGAATGGTTCGGCGAGAGAGCGCCAAGTTGGGCGTTCTATGCCGAGAGCCCAGATCTATTCGTGGCCGGCGAGTGCTGCCAAGTTGGCGGAACTGTATCGGTTACTGGCAGGTCGGCCCGTTAATTTTTAAAACTTTTCCATGCTTTTCCAATCATCACATACACCGAATCCCCCCAGCAAGAAGAGACGAGTCATCCGCATTGCCCTGTTCTTTGTGGTGCTCGGCCTCATTGCTGGCGCTGTTTTTGCCGTCAAAGCCGGTCTCGTGTTCAACAAGATTTCACTCGGTGAAGATGGTTTCTTCAAGAATATTGTCAAGACTCTGCCTGGAGCGAAGGATGAACTCAAGGGTGAAACCGATGGTCGTATCAACGTACTCCTCCTCGGGATGCGGGGTGAGAACGTCCCAGGAGGCGGTCTTTTGGCAGATACGATCATGGTTCTTTCGTTTCACCCAAAGGACGCGAAGAAAGAGGGGGGGGATACGGCGCGAGCCTCACTCGTTTCTATTCCGCGCGACCTCTATGTGAAGGTTCCTGGCCGTGAAGAACAGCGTAAAATCAATGCAGTTTATGCGCTCGGTGAAGAACGTGGCAAGGGTGGTGGCATTGAAGATATGCGGACAATTGTCGGTGAAGTCACGGGGCAAACCATTCCCTATGCGATCGTGATCAACTTTCAGGGGTTCATTGATCTCGTCAATGCTCTCGGTGGTATAACGGTGACTTTGAATGAGACCTTTAGCGAAGGAATGCAGTTCCGTGAACCGCACGTTTGTGATGCTCATGTGTATACTGTCCCGACGCGACCGCCGCAGTATGAACACAAGTACTACACGCGGAGCGAAGGTACTCGGTACATCGCGAAATCCTATCTCCTCTGTTACAACAAGGACCAGGAGTGTGGCGGCGTGTTTGAATTGCCGGCGGGACCGAATCAGCTGGACGGAAACAAGGCACTCTGTTATGCCCGGGCGCGCTATCAGAGCAATGATTTCCGACGAGCCGAGCGTCAGCAACAGGTCATTCAAGCAATTAAAGAGAAGGCGCTCTCGGCTGGGACACTGGCGGATTTTGGCAAGATTAATGCGCTTTTGGACAGTTTGGGGGATAACCTCCTCATCAATATGGAGGCTTGGGAGGCAAAACGGTTCTTCGAGTTGTACCAAGGCAATCAGGAGGCGACACTGACGCAGCGCGTTCTTGAGGATTCAGAAGAGGGGTTGCTCTATGCACCACCAGCGACTCCGGAGGCTGGCTACATCTTGCTTCCACGCGGCGATACGTATGATCGAATCCGAGCCCTGTTCCAGAGTTTGCCCTAAGTTTACCCCGCATGCCTATCGAGGTTTCGATTGCGGTTAACAGTTACCGAAGTCCTGAACTCCTGCGGCTTTGTCTTCAGGCTATCCGTCGAGAACTGGCTGGCTCAACCTTCACCTACGAAGTTCTGGTTGTTGACAGTGCAACCGAAGAGAAAACGGAGATGCTTATCCGGGAGGAGTTCCCGGAGGTCCGTTTCTTCCCCAATGCTGAAAACGTCGGTTTTGGAAAACTGATCAATACGTCCATTCGTGAGTCAGTCGGTCAATATATATTTTTCATCAATGCAGATATTATTGTTCGCCCCAAGACGATTGATACACTCCTAGCGTTTGCTCGTACGCATCCCGATGTCGGCCTCATTGGGCCGAAGCAACTCAATTTCAATGGTTCTCTGCAGTCAACGTGCTTGCGTTTTTATCGACCAATGACAATTCTCTATCGCCGGACATGGCTCAAACACCTTCCTTTTGGCCAACGACATCTCCGATGGTTCACAATGAGTGATTTTGATCACACCTACGAACGTGATGTGGATTGGATCATGGGTTCTGCTTTGTTTGTGACTCGATCGGCGGCTGACCTGGTTGGGCCGATGGACAGTCGTTTTTTTATGTACATGGAAGATGTCGATTGGTGTCGACGTTTTTGGGAAAATGGCTTCCGGGTTGTCTATGTTCCGTCGGCTTCGGTCTATCATTATCATGCCAAAGGGAGTGCCAAAGGGGGATTTTTTCGTTCCCTGTTAGTGAATCGTCTCACCTGGTATCATATTGAGAGTGCTCTCTACTATTTTTACAAATATCGGGGTAAACCACTGCCGACTGACCAAAAAATAACACGATAATTTTCTTATGGCTGACATCGAAACACTTTCACCTCCATCAGAACCGAGAAGCTTGCCACTTGATCAACCGCGGCGCAGTCGCAGTTTTGTTGTTGTTGGCGCACTGCTGGGCATTATCCTCTTTGCGTTCTATGCGGGCTACCAAAAAGGACAGTCTGAGTCAGCGATGACCGAGACACCCGTGACACTCAACCAGGC
Source organism: uncultured Bdellovibrionales bacterium (assembly GCA_964385515.1). Classification (GTDB taxonomy): domain Bacteria; phylum Patescibacteriota; class Minisyncoccia; order Moranbacterales; family UBA1568; genus SSEF01. The sequence goes on along the minus strand of CAYLPD010000014.1, from coordinate 17,553 downwards.
AGTCTTTACCAATACGCAGGACGGGGGAGACAAGAGCATCGACTTTTCGCTTTTTTGGAAAGTGTGGAATCTGCTGAAGGAAAAGTATGTCGCTCACGATCAACTGGATGCGAAGAAACTATTTTATGGAGCTATTGATGGGATGTTGGCTGCAACAGGTGATCCGTATACAACATTCTTCGATCCCGAGGAAAACAAAGAATTCAAGGAGGATATGGATCAGGCGTTCGATGGTATCGGCGCAGAAATGCAAATGAAAGATAGTATTTTGACGGTGGTTGCTCCACTTGAGGATTCTCCAGCTCAAAAGGCCGGTATCTTGGCCGGTGATAAAATCCTCAAAATAAATGATGAGTCAACTGAGAACATGACAATCACGGCGGCCGTGGATAAGATTCGTGGACCCCGTGGAACAGAAGTTCGACTGACCATTTTGCATCCTGATGAAAACGGTCTCCAAGAGGTGGTGGTTCAGCGCGATGTGATTCGAGTGAAGAGCGTACTGCTTGAGATTCGCGACGGTATTGCGATCGTCCATGTGACACAATTTGGAGCAGAAACATCAGATGAATTCAAGAAAGCGGCTGAGGATATTCGTCGCCAAACAGTTCGAGGCATCATCCTCGATGTTCGCAACAACCCAGGGGGATTCCTCGATGCGGCAGTCGATCTGGCGGGTTACTTTCTCCCATCCAAATCAGTAGTCGTTCTTGAGGAAGATGCGGAAAAGCAGCGCAAAGAACTTCGTACGCGGGGCAATAATTCATTTGGTTCGTTGCCCATCGTTGTTCTCACAAATAAAGGCAGTGCGAGCGCCTCTGAAATTTTGGCTGCTGCACTTCGTGAGAACCGGAAGGACGTCATTCTCATCGGAGAGACATCCTATGGAAAAGGTTCGGTCCAAGAGGTGGTTCCTGTTTCGAGTACGACGTCGGTGAAGATTACCGTTGCCCATTGGTTGACTCCAAAGGGTAATCAAATCAATGGTGTTGGAATTAAGCCAGATGAAGAGGTGAAGCTTGGACGTGAGGATTTTGAAGCTGACCGTGATCCACAATTCGATCGGGCCTGGGCCGTAATCAACGAGAAACTCACTCAAAATAATTAAACACTACCAGTATTACTTGTATGAGTTCATTTGAGACCTATCTGGACGCGCGACGAGACCATCAGGATAACCCGCCTGGTCTAGAACAACTCCAGTCATCATTTCTCCAACGGGCCTGGGCAGAAATGCGAACACGGGAGTCATCAAGGCCGGAAGAAGGAAATGAAGAGGCTATCATCGAGTGGATTACCGCTACGGGTGAATGGTTTCGAAAATCAGTTTTGGAACATAAGAGCGCTCCCGGGGAGCTGAATCGAAAGGACCATTACCTGCAGCTCTTTGATGCTGATCCAGACGCTGCGGTCCAGGAACTGGATCAACTGTTCAATGCTGAGAGTCACTAAACGAATTAGCACTCACTTGACGAGTCTGCTAGTTCGCTCTACAATGGGGAACGTAGATAATCTCTGGCCTAGTTAATTTGCATAACAGATTTACGAATATGGCAAAGTTACAAATCCAGCCCCTGGGAGAAAATGTGCTTATCCGGATTGGCGCCAAGGAAACAAAAACAGCTTTTGGGCTGTATCTCCCAGAAAGTGCTTCGGGTGAACGAGAACAACAAGGGACGGTAGTAGCAGTGGGTTCTGAGAAAGCTATTCAAGTCAAGAAGGGGGATACTGTTATTTTCAAGCGTTATGGAACAAGTGAAGAGTTGAAGGTTGCAGATGTTGATCATATTCTCTTGAATTATAAGGATATTCTCGCAATTGTTCGCTAGGAATGAATAAAAACAGCCAGTCAGGCTGTTTTTATTTTAGTTGTTAAGGACGAGCAGATGTTGGATGTGGGTGAATTATGGTTCATTCGAGGGTTCTGTCGGCAATCCTTGTTTGTTCCAGGCAGCGAAACCACCGGTGATAATGCGGAGACCAATAAAACCCATGTCGAAGAGCCGGGTTCCGGCTTGGAAGGTGTCATCTTCGGTTGCACCATACACAAACAATGATCCATATCCGGGAATCGATTTGCGCTCTTTTTCTAGTCGAGCTAGGGGAATATTGATAGCACCCGGGATATGGCTGCGTCGGAAATCAGTCTCTCCTCGCACATCGATAATGGTACTCCTGACGAGTGATTGCAAGAGTTCGATAACTTTTTCTGGTGCGATCACAGTGACCTTGGTTCGATCAATATAGGAGTTTGGATCACTGACCGCAATGACGTTTCCTCCTTTGGCTATCCATTGCCGAATGCCGCCCTCAAGGAAGGCAAAAGACATTTGCTTTGCGGTGAAACGACTGTTGATTTCGAGCAACTGATTATTCGGGTTTTCTTCACCTGTCACGATGACGACAAGCTGTCCAGGAGGAGCACTATAGGTTGCGATTTCAGCGAGCCCAATCCATTCGGAATCTATCAGGTGAAGACGCTCATACTCCGCCCTGGGTCGAATATCGACAATGCGCATGTCTTCACCGCGTTTGATGCGATCGAGAATGTTTTCAGTGCTCATAAAACGCAACGCTGTCAAATCTGACTCATCGCTCACAGTGGGCTTGGTAGCTGATCGGTTTTCATACCATGTTTTGCCAAGCATGAATGCTGTCCCGCCCAACATTAATCCAGCAAGAACAAGCAGGATGCGTCCTTCGGATTTCCCTCTCTGGTATGACGCGAATGGAGAGAGAGGATGGGTCATACCAGTATGGCCCCGATGAAGTCTGGATAGCCGGCGACAAAGTCGGTTATGCTAACTGGTTCTTTGCCCTCGAGTTGGAGCATAAGGGGGAAAACAATGCCACATCCTGTTACCACTCCTATTTTCTCGCCAATCTCAAGGACTGTTCCAGAGGGATGATCAATCGCGAGCGGTGTTTTTTGAATGGTCACGGTATGCAGTTTGATGCGAACAGCGCCATCAGTATTGCGATTCCAGTGAGTAAAGAGTCCGGGCCACGGATAGAGTCCGCGGTAACGATTATAGATATTTTCGGCACTCTCATTCCAGAAGATATGACCATCTTCACGTTCGATGAGTTGGCACAGGGTCACCCCATCCTCACTTTGAGGTGTAGTGGTAATCGATCGAGTAATCCAGAGTGGAAGCGTCTCAATTAGTAGCGTCGATCCGAGTTTCGAAAGTCGATCGAGGAGTTCGGGGGCACATTCGTCCGCGTTGATAGCTGTTTGTCTTACCGCTAGGATATCACCGGTATCCATACCTTCATCCAGTTGGATGAGGGTTACTCCTGTTTCGGTATCACCTGCTATGAGTGCGTTGGCTACCGGCGAGGCTCCACGCCAGCGTGGCAGGAGCGATGCATGAATATTGATGCAGCCGAAACCGGGTGAAGTGAGGAGGCGTTGCGGTAAGAGCTTGCCATAAGCAGCTACAACAATGACGTCTGGTTTCCATTCGAGGATGGCATTTACACTGGCAGAGTCGAGTTTCTCTGGCTGGAGCAAGGGGAGGTGATGTTCGATCGCGTAGACTTTGACGGGCGAAGGAGTAAGCTCTTGCTTTCGACCGACTTTTCGATCGGGCTGTGTGACAACACCGACGACGTGATAGGCGCTGTCGACGAGTGCCGCGAGTGCTGTTTTGGCAAACTCGGGCGTCCCCATGAAGACAACGGAAATTTGGGGTGGCTTGAAATTTTCGAGGGATTGAGTGGCTGTTTCAGAGGGCATAGGCATGTTTATTCTTTTGATTTTTATATCGATCTGAAATGAGAATGCCATCAAGATGATCGAGCTCATGTTGGAGGCAGATGGCGAGCAGTCCCCGGGCCCGGAGTTTTCGGTCTTGCCCCGTTTCGTCTAGGTAACGAACGGTCACTTGATCGGAACGTTCTATGGTGAGGAATTCGCCAGGGAGACTCAGACAGCCTTCCTCAAAGAGGATCTTGTCTGAACTTGCACTCGTGATCTTCGGATTGATAAAATACTTCACATCACCTTCAATTTCAGTGACGCAGATTCGGAGGTTCTGATTGATTTGAGGAGCGGCGAGTCCGATCCCGTCTGCCAATCGCATGGCTTGAACCATTTCCGTGAGCAATGCTTGAATCTCGGGAGAGAGTGGATTTTTTACTGTTGCATTGACTGCATGGAGTACGACATTGTCAGCACCCGTGATGATGGCTGGTGGTGATGGGTGGGTACGTTTCATCCGAGGAGGGAAATAGGGTTATGGGTGAGGCGGATCGTCGAGTCAAGTGCCAACAAACACTTCTGCAGTGTCGGAGGGAGCACATGCAGGCGTGGATACCGAATAAGGATATGGTAACGGTTTTTTCGGTTAAAAGGCAAATATTTTGGTAAAATTTGAACGTCTGAAGCGAGTGTGGCCTGACGGAGGAGCGACTCTGCCTGTTCAGCTGAGGCACGAGATGTCATGGTCTTGCGAGGATAGCATTCCAGCTGGATGAGGTTGAAATACGGTGGGTAGCAGAGCATTTTCCGCTCAGCGAGGAGTTCAGCAGCGGTCAGTGCTTGTTTTTGAGATACCCAGGTTGTCCATAAGGCCGACTCCGGTTCGAACGTTTGAACCGAGAGGACACCGTTTGGTTTGAGTTTTGCTCCAAAGCGGCGCAGTGTCCGCCAGAGTCGTTCTCTGGCCTGGTAATCGGGGTAGTACAATGCCTGATCGGGTTCTATCATGGCAATGAGACCGAGTGGTGGGAGGGGAAGACTGTAGGCAGTTTCATAGGTGGCGATAATCGTCTGGGGTGAGTCAGGTCGATGGAGGGCGGAGACAACTTTCTGAAAGGCTGGTTTTCGCTGAATCATGTCACGATCGATAACGAGAATCGAACCGGCAGGGCATTCCCGTTTGAGATTACGTTCAACGGATTGTGTACCAGCACCAAAACTTTTGAAGTGCATATGCCCGCAGTTCACACAGGATGGGAAGAGAGTACTTCGATAACTACATGCAAGGCAACGGAAGCGACCATCGGTCATTTCACTCAAGCCCGTTTCACATTTTGGGCAGCGTTGTGGGGTATGGCATTTGGCACAGAGTGAGAAACGTGAAAGACCGCGCTGTTTCACGAGAATGAGGACCGATGAGTTGTTTGCGTGTGCTGTGCGGATGGCCTGGATCAGTTCTGACGTAAGGACGGACCCTCCACGATGTCGTGAGACTGTTTTGCGAAGATCTATTGGAGTGAGCGTGTGTTGTTTGGAAAAAGCAAATGGTTGACCAGTGCGCCGAATATCAATGTCGGCAGCGAAATACGTGAGACCGGGGGCGGGTGAGATGTGAATGCACGGTACGGCTTTCCGCTGGGCAATCATCTGGGCAGCCAGGGTGGCATCGTAGCGAGGAGCCATTTCCCATTGGGTATAGGATACTTGTTTCTCAGCATCAACGATGATAATGGCGGAGAGTTTGTTAAAAGGAGCGAAAACAAGCTGTCGTGTGCCGATGACAATATCAAATGATTGAGTTCGAATGGACTGAAAGATTTCGTAGTGCTCGACATCTGTTCGGCGACTTGAAAGGCAGCCAATCGAGGCGGTGGGGAGTGCCGCTTGGAGTTTCAGTGCAAAGAGTTCGGCAGTCAGGACTTCGGGTACGAGAATGACGAGCATTTGCTTGTTGCGCCGTGCTCGTTTCCCATATTTCACAAGGTACTCAAACAACTGTACATCGCTTGAGACTGTCTGGAGGTGTGTCGGATCTTGCAGATTCACGCGCCGATGAGTTGATCTGACTTTCCGTTCCTTGGAGGAAGGAAGTGTTTGTGACAGAGAGGAAATTTTTTTGGAGCGAGGTGGGTGCATGAGTGGGAAGAAGAGTTTGAAAATCATTCCCAGTGGCGTGAAGAGTTGTTCGCTTAATTGCCACGCTAGTGTGATTTGATCTTCAGTCAGCCAGGCCTCGAGTTTCGTCGGCCCAATGTATTTCATCCAGCCAGGGACGGGCCCTGGCAGCGGAGCGCAATCCAAGGTGACTCCAGTGAGCACTCTCTGACCAAACGAAATCGATACCAGCGAGCCAGATGCGATGGGTTTCAGCGAGGCATAACTGAACCGGGGATCGCGTCGACCAAAAAGGGGAGTCAGCGGTACAACTTCGACCCGGTAATGAGGAATGGTCTGGGGCATAGGAGAGTGTTCTTCATTGTATCAGGAATACATGGTTCTGGGTGCCTTGCCCGGGACCACAGAATCCTCTATGATGGGCGGACAGCTATGCTCACCACTCGACGCCTCTTTGTCGGAATTCCACTCTCTGCTCGGCTTCGAAAGAGACTCTCTTCTGAGATGACTCGTTTTGAGTCACTGCCGATTATCCCAACCCGGACTGACAATGTACACATCACGCTCATATTTCTTGGATTTGTGAATGAAGAGGAGATTCCGAATATTGTTAACGCACTGGAGGATGTTGCACTGGATTTCAGTCCTTTTGAAATTGACTTGTCTGAGATTCGAGCCGAACCGAACAACGAACACCCAACCATGATTTGGTTTGCTGGAGAAGCATCTGAAACCTTGGTAGAACTTCGGAATGCTATAGCAACCGCGCTTGCCTACCTGACACCCGCGTCAAAGACATTTCGACCCCATGTTACACTCGCCAAGATTCGTCGCGGAAAATATGAAGCCCTGGAAACGAAACCGGAAATTACAAAACCGTTTCATGTGATCGAGCCGGTTGATGCGATTGTGCTTTTTGAGTCGACTACCCTCGATGGGAAGCGAGCCTATCTCCCGTTAGCTGAATTTCCACTTGGAACATAAAACAGAGAACAGAAAACAACGGGGTCTCGCTTGATACAAGTTCTATGTTTTGCGCTCTATGAATATCTTTGGCATCACCATCGACAATCTTACCCGTATTGATGTCCTCAAGCAAATTGATGGCTGGCTTGCAGGTGATTCATTTCATCGCATTGCGACCGTCGGACCGGAATTTCTCCTCCTCGCTACGAAAAACCGTGTGTTCCGCGGTGCACTTGAATCAGCCGACCTCCGTGTCGCGGATGGGGCCGGCCTCAACCTCCCGTTTTTTCTCGCCGGCGAGTCCCTGTTGGAGCGGATCACTGGAGCTGATCTCTTGCCAGAAATTCTGGCTCGTGCCAATGAACGCTATCTTTCGGTCGGATTACTCCTTGCTCCAGATGGCCTTGCAACGTTTGATGAAATCCGTTCCACCTTGCGCGATCGCTACCCCAATCTTTCAATTTCAAAATTTGCACCGGAGTATCTCTCACCTCACAAGCCGATTCCCTATGCACTCGTCTTCTGTAATTATGGTGCGCCGCTTCAGGAAATTGTGCTTGCCGGTCTCCGTAAAAACGCCGGCGTGCTGAGATTCGCAATGGGCGTGGGTGGAGCGTTTGATTTTCTCACTGGAAAAGTGCTACGCGCACCGAAATTTTTCCAGGCTATTGGTCTTGAATGGCTGTGGCGCCTCTGGCAGCAGCCCAAGCGCTGGAAACGAATATGGAATGCCGTCATCGTCTTTCCCGTGAAAGTGCTCTGTCAGAAGTAAAAAGAAAAGAGGCTGCCTTCCGTTAGAATGACAGCCTCGTGGCACAAAGCGCTTCGTCCGATTGGTCCGATACTACGCAGCCCGGCGCATGCAGAGCACCGCCATGGCCACGTTCAAGCCGATGAGTGCGTAGTAGATGAGCGTGTGCTCGATGCCGGGCTTGTCTTCGACGAGTTTGGCCGCGAGCGGGAACAGGATCGCGATGATGCCCACCTGCCACATCCAGGCGCTTTTCCGGGCTGCTTCCGGATGACGGAGGTAGTCCTTAGCCTGCGGCAATACCGAAAGGAACGCGGCGAGAAGGTAGCCGAGGAGCGAGGCAAGGATTGCTTCACTCGTGAGCCAGACTGCGACCGATATTGCACAGGTGACGAGCACGAGTGTGTCGGTCTGCGTCCACAGCCAGTCCCCCTTGCGCACGAAGGCAGCGATGACGATGAGTGTCGCGGCGATACACCAGCCAATCTGGATGTAGGGTTCGTGATTGCCCGTAGCGTAGGTTAGATAGAGTCCGACCACGTCGAGGATGAGAACGATGGACCAGGTGGCAAGGTTGGCCCGCTCCTTCTTCAACCAGACGCGCACAGCGTAGAGACAAGCTGCAGCTGAGCCAAGGAGAGCACCGAAGAGATTCAGCGTGAAGGCGATGTTTTCCATGAGGATTCCTTTCTGTGGAGAGTGGTGGAAAAGGTCCCGTCCCGAAACTGGTACGGATTAAAGAACGAAAAAACATAATAGCATATTTAAATTTTTAAGTCAATATAGAAAAGGGGCTTGAATGAGGGTATAATCATGTTATGTCAAATCTCAAACCAAGACCCGTCCGAGTGCGTTATGCACCGTCGCCAACAGGTCTCCAACATATCGGCGGCCTGCGAACGGCACTCTATAACTATCTCTACGCCCGGCAGCTCGGTGGGCAGTTTATTTTGCGTATCGAGGACACCGATCAGAAACGCTTTGTTGAAGGCGCACTGGAAAATACTATCCGTTTCCTTCACGAGTTTGGCTTACGCTATGACGAGGGCCCTATCCTCTTGGCCGATAAAGATGCGGACCATGATTCAGCGGGATCCTTGTCACGTCGCTATCCGGGTATTTATGAGCTGGGCACTCATGAGCCGTACATTCAATCTGAACGTCTTGATCTGTATCAGCAGTATGCCGATCAACTGGTCGCTCGAGGAGCAGCCTACTACTGTTTCTGTACCGAAGCGAGACTCGCCGCCCTTCGTACACGTCAGGAGGGCGCGAAACTCGCTCCGCGCTATGATCGCGAGTGTTTGAAGTTGCCAGCGAATGAGACGCGGGAGCGGCGGGCTCGGGGCGAGTCGAGTGTCCTTCGCTTCAAAATTCCGGCGCATGGGAAATTTCAAGTCACAGATATTGTGCGCGGTCCAATTGATGCGGATACGGATATCCTTGATGATTTTGTCATCTTGAAATCCGATGGTTACCCGACCTATCATTTGGCAAGTGTGGTGGATGATCACTTGATGGAAATCACTCATGTCATGCGGGCGGTGGAGTGGCTCCCTAGTCTCCCGAAGCATATCTTGTTGTATCAAGCCTTTGAATGGGAACCACCCGAGTTTGCTCATCTCTCAAACATCCTGGGGGCAGATGGCAAGAAGAAACTGTCGAAGCGTGAGGGTGATGTATCAGTAGATGCGTTTGTTGAGGCGGGATACCTTCGCGAGGCGCTCTTGAATTTCGTCGCGCTTCTCGGCTGGAATCCAGGGAAGGGGAGTACTCAGGAAATCTTTACACTCGATGAACTCGTTACAGCCTTTTCACTCGAGCACCTGAATAAGGCTGGCGCCGTTTTCGATCGGGCCAAGCTTGATTGGATGAACCATGAATATATTATTCGAAAGTCTGATGCTGAAGTTCTCACATTGATCCGGCAAGGTACGTTCTTGGAAAAGAAAGAATGGTATGTCAAAACCGCCGATGCCTACAAGACTGACCAGTATCTCCTCAAAGTAGTTGCGCTTGAAAAGGATCGACTGAAAACACTGCTGACACTGGGTGATGAAAATCAGTTTCTTTTTGTCGATGAACTTTCTTATGATGCGAAATTGCTCGCTTGGAAATCCAATCCAGTTGAAGCGACAATGGCTTCATTGGGACAAGCGAGAGCATTAGCCGAATCAATCAGCGAAACTGAATGGACTCGAACAGGATTGGCTGAAAAATTTCTCGCTGCAGCCGGTGAGAAGCGAGGCGATTTCCTTTGGCCGCTGCGTGTAGCGTTGTCCGGGCTTGAGCGATCCCCCTCACCAATGGATATCGCTTGGGTACTGGGACGCGAGCGGTCGATCGCCCGCATCGATGCCGCTCTCGGGAAACTGAGTTAACCTCTTCCAGAGGAGAAGAGTTCACAAAACAAACAGCATGCTTGAAAGAAAAAAACAATGGAGAGGAGGACTGTTGGAATCGATGCCATTGCGCATTGGCTCAATGATTTTTTTGGCTGGACTGGTTGGATGGGCTGGATTGAACGGAACTTGGGTTCGAGCCGAAGTTACGCTCGACACTTTGACCGCCGAACAGAAAGATGCGCTCGATGATCGTCAAAATGAACTGGATGATATCAAGGCCAAGATAAAAGCCTACAAAGAAATCGTCGACCTCAAACAACGCCAGGGGGTGGCTCTGGGTGATCAGATTGAGGGGCTAGAGGCTCAAGCCAAAATCCTGGAGCTTCAGGTTGCGCAGAATAAAAAAGCGCTTTCAGAAATTCAGTCAGCAACTTCGATTCTCACAGAACGGATTCGTCAGAAGGAGGAGTTCATTATCAAACAACAGGCGCTCCTCGCTGAAATTATGCGGGGGTACTACGAAGACCAGTCAACACAGGGCCTGAGTGAATTTATTATTCACACTTCTGGAATTTCGAATCCATTGCAGCAAAATGAATGGAAGTCAGAAACTGGAGCTAAAGTCAGCGAGGTCATATCTTCACTCAAGAAACTTCGCGAAGGATTGAAGGCTGAACACCTGTCTCTCCTTGATAAACAAAAGGCGGCCGACACCCTTCGTCTCCAGCTCGAAGAACAGGATAATCGGTTGGACTCGACAAGAGCAACAAAAGCAAAACTCTTGGAAAAAACTCAATCAGAAGTTAAAAAGTACGATGCTTTAGTCGATGATTTGGAGAAGCAACGTGAAGAGATTGAAAATGAAATTGAGTCAATCGAGTCTGGCAAAATCGATGCACTCGACACAAAGGATCTGCCCACATTCAACAAGGGTGCACTGAGCTATCCACTGAAAAAAGTGACGATCTCACAAAGTTATGGGAAAACAAGTTTTGCCAAGAAATCAGGATTCTATAAATCCGGCTTTCACAATGGAGTTGACTTTTCCGCACCAACGGGAACCAGTGTACTGGCTGCAGCCGATGGCAAGGTGATTGCGATCGGTAACAACGGTCGCTATGCCTATGGCCGCTATATTGCAGTAGATCACGGAAACGGACTCGTCACTATGTATGGACACCTCAGCTCGGTGACCAAGAAACTTGGCGACAAGGTGAAACGAGGAGATACCATCGCCAAATCTGGCAATACAGGCAACTCGACTGGACCACACGTACACTTTACGGTTTTTTCAGCGAAGTCGTTTGATGTAGTCCCGTCAAAGATTGTGAGTAGTCTCCGAGATATTCCCGTCGGTGCAACCGTCAATCCGAAAGTCTATCTCCCGTGAGTGCTTTGAGGATTTTCGACAACAGGATGACATGACACAGTCCTTGACTGGCGGTTTACTGCACGCTGTAGCGGGATTTTTTTCTGCGCGGAGACGGGGAGGGTGCTCCTCCATCAGCACGACGGTCAGACAGTAATCAATCCACACCAGTGGGCGTTCTTCATGGGTCTCGTCGAAGCGGGCAAGTCCCCGTCTGCGGCATTGGTGAGAGAAATCGGAGAGGAAATTGATCAAAAACTCACAGTGAATCAAATCAACGACGAATGGGACACGTATCTCAATGCAGAACAGCAGACGATACGTCACGTGTGCATGGTGAAAGTCGAGAACGAATTCCTTCCCGAGAATGTAAACGAAGGAGTCGGCGTCGGTTGGTTTACCATACCGGAGGCACCGCAATTAGACTGCACGTATCTTACAGCAAAAGATCTGAGGAAATTTGATGTTTTATATCGTTGTGACTCTTCTAATAAATAAGAAAGGTAGAGGATTTTTTCTAAGCTGGCTCCCCTGCGGATTTTTTCAGAAAAAGAGGGGAGGGACAGGTACGTAGATGTATCGGAAAAATTGATGATTGAGGGTAGCTGGAAGAGTGACTGTTCGTTGGTATAGTGAAAGGATGGAAGTACCTATCTCGTATCACGTTGTATCAATCAATATTGGATGAGTGGGGGGGGTAGATAAACCTGCGCACGACTCGGTAAACATTCGAGGAATTGCAGGAATATTCCCAGAAGGAAACAAGAAGAAAGAGTGATGCCCATTAAGTCATTGGCTCTAGCCACAGTCTTTTCTATAATATGTCTTATAACTTACATAAGACGACATATAGTGGAAAAGAAAGACCGCTCCACTGATGAGGTATGTGGGCGGTCAAAATGGCTACGCGCCAGCTCCAGGCAATTACCTATGGATGTGTTACATCCAGCGGGGCGAAGACATCATCGGGTGCGGTGGCAATGCAACTGCCAGAGCCAAGTTGCCTTTTCGCCTCGTACATCGCTGCGTCGGCTGCTGGCATAAGTAGTCGAATCAACTCCTGTGCTCCCCGCTCGGTCTGGAATTTTCCATGAGCGATTCCGATCGAACAAGTGACGCATTCACCGCCGGGCCAGTGGAACTCTGCCAGAGAGCTAATTAAGACTTTCGACCGTTGCAAGATCGTGTCTTGAGCCGCGCCGATGGCATAGACCACAAACTCATCACCACCCCAGCGCACCACGATGTCGTCACCACGAAAGGTGCGTTTCAGCAGATCAGCTATGGTCTGAAGCACTTCGTCGCCGGCGGCATGACCATGTACGTCATTGATGGGCTTGAAGGAGTTCAGGTCTATCACTGTGACGGTTACACCGATCCATGGGAGTGCGGAGAGATCGAGACCGTACCCATGGCGTTTGAACGGTGCCAATGCACGGTCCAATTCTGTCTCGGCCCCACGACGGTTGAAGAGCCTAGTCAGTGGGTCAACCAATGCGGCTTGTTCGAGTTCCTGGTTGGTTGCCTTGAGTCGTTCAACCTGCACCTGCAATTCTTCAAGTTCTCTCGCCAAGACCATATTGTCATAATCGCGGCGGTCGAGCTCGTTTTGCATGATGAGCAGCAGTCGGTGTTGCTCAGCATGCCCATTTCCAAATACCACGGTCCGAACGGCATCATACATGATGCGGATCAACCAAGAAATGATGCTTTCCGGTTCTTTCACGATTTGCTGCATGGCACTCTCCTCTGGTTGTGGTGCGTTGAAAAATGTTAAGGAAATAGCATCATAACACATTAAAATTTAATAGTCAATAGATCGTGCATTGTCACTTTCCAGAGGTGCTTTTTGCTTGGTGCGCTATAATACGTTCATGCGTCTCTCATATTCCAGTCTGGATACATACCAGACCTGTTCGCTCAAGTACAAATATCGCGAGATCGACAAGTTGCCTGAGGAGAAATCGAAGGAAGCCGTATTTGGCACGCTCATCCATGCCACGATGAAATTCATCCACGAGCCCGCACTCATTCCACCAACGGTTGAACACGCGATAGACCATTTCGGAAAACACTGGAAGGGAGAGCTCTATGAGAACCCCCTAGAAGAACGAGCGGCTTTTGTCCAAGGAGTCGAGATGATTCAGCGTTACTACGAAGCGAATCGTATTGCCGAAACAAATCCTATCGCGCTTGAGAGTCGGTTCTCAATTGAGATTGGAACGGAGGCAACTGGCAAGCATATTATTGCTGGTATCATTGATCGAATTGACCGGACAGATGACGGATACGAGATTATCGATTACAAAACAACAAAGAAAATGCCGAGTCAGGATAAAATCGATACTGATCTGCAGCTTTCCATTTATTTGCGCGCTTTCCTTGACCGCTATCCCAAAGAGTGGGAGCAGCTGGATCGGATCACCGTCAGTCTGTACTTCCTGAAGCACGGTGTGAAGCTTTCCTCGACTCGGACAAAGGAGCAGCTCATGGCTCTCGATTCGACCTTTCTTGAGGTCATTCAATCGATTGAAGCAGGGCATTTTACACCAAAACTCTCCCCGCTTTGTGATTGGTGTAGTTTCCAAAAAATCTGTCCTCTGTGGAAACACAAATTCAGGACAGAGCCCAAAGAATCGATTGAAAGCAGTGATGCTGAGAAAACGATTGAGGAATTCCTCAACCTTCGCTCAGAAATCGCAAACACCAAAAAGCGCTTGGCCGAACTTCAAGAAAAAATTATGGCGTATATGGAGCAGGAGGGTGCGGAGCGACTCTTTGGTTCTACGGGAGTCATCGGAAGAACAGTCCGAACCTCCTACTCCTATGATGAGACAAAACTGCGAGCACTACTCTCCCCGCTTGGTGCATGGGACAATGTTGTGAAAGTCGATGGTGTCGCGCTGAAATCTGTACTCGCAGCCATGCCTGAATCAGTGAGGAAAGAAGCTGAGGGGTATCGTGAGAAAAAAGAAAGTGTTTCGCTTTCAGTCAAAGCTATATCTGGAGTCGCTGATGCTGATACTGTGGAAGAAACCAGCCACTACAGTTAAAAAAGAACTGAGGAAGGTGGCCCGTGGGCAAACCCTCCTCATATACATCTTCCTGCATTATTTATTTCCTTTTCCCTTCTTCGCCGCCGACCAGCTTTTCTCCGGCTTTCGTGTAGACGTTCCCGCCGATTCCAGCCGCTCGACCGAGGAAGGTCCCCTTCGCTGAATCGGAATTGCTGAAATTGGTGAGTCCCCCGCCCACGGCCTGAGCGAGCCCTCCGACTTGAGCACAAGCGGTGAACGCAAGCGCGCTCATCAACACTACAAAGAACTTTGTGAATTTCACAGCCCTTCTCCTTTTTGGAAAACCCGAGCAAAATGCCCGTGACTGCTTTATAGTATATATTGCGTATTTCGTCAAGCAGCCTTTGCGCTGATGGCAGACCGATCAGCTACGCTGCCATTTTTTGGACATCAACAGTATGCTGGACGCGCCAATTCGGCCAGGCGAGATGTCGACTCCGACTGGTATCGAGAAATGCCGCTAGAGCAGCATAGATCTCGCGATCAGTTGCATCGAGCCGCCCTGTGTCCAGATTCAACATCTCATCAGCAATCCACAGATATGCTATATAGTCTTGAATGAGTCCCTGTTTGGCATGAAGCGCCAAGACCTGGAGTGCCTTGAGCGACGTCCCTTCCTCTTTGTAGTGGCGTTTACTCAACATAGCGTTCTCGACATCCGCAAGATGGATGATATCAGCCAGGTCGATTGAGACTTGCATTGATCCGATAGTAATCTGATATTTTTTATCCTGGATCGAATGGTGGTGGTGGGCTCCAGCGATCTCACCCTCGACACGATAGCCAAGGACCGTGAGAATTTTCGATGAATATGCGTCGTGGGTATGCATGATGTCGAGCAGACTATCCTCGGATGAACAACCACAGTGGGCGAGTTGCTCCTGAATTTCAGCATCCAGTGGGTGTTCAAGGAGGAGTCGAATTGGTGTAAGCTCCTGAGGCCTGAGGTGTAGATGGTTGTACAAATACTGTAGGAGCGACGGTCCGTCGTGAACGGATGTAGGGAGTTCAAATTGAGCCCCATATTTCATACGGAGGCGTGGGAGGAGAACGTCATCTCGGTGCTCATTCAAGATATCAGCGCAACGTTCATCAGAGACACGAGTGACGAGGACGGCATGGGGTACTTCAATCTTTCCGATGTCATGCAAGAGGCAGGCTCGGTAAAATTGATGCAGATTTACGTTCTCCTGTTGGAACGTTTCTGCCAACACTGTTCCATTCCAGAGCGTCTTCTCAACTTTGCTCCGAGCGATCTCATATGTGCTGATACAATGTCGTGCAGTTTCAGGATCAAAAAGTTCCAATGCGGCCAACATCTCCCAACAGTCGGCGCCAAAATCCTCGGCCATATCACGCATCTCAGCAGCATATGTCTGTTTGACCCGCTCGACTGCTTCGTTGATCAGTCCCTGTCTTTTGAGTTGCTCAATGATTCTCAATGTTCGGAATTCGTCAAGTTGGCCATGTTCTGGCAGGAGCTCAAGATCTTGAGCGATCGACGTGGCTCGCGCATGTCCATCCTTGTTGACGAATTCAGGTGTCTCCCAACGATTCATACTTGAAACCTCAAATGAGGTGAGTAGCGTCTTTCTCAACCAGCGCGCGCAATGTCTGATCAATCCCTGTAATGTGTTCGACCCACCATGTTTCGAGGAAAGTGAGCAATTCGCCAGCCCGGAGATGAGAATCCCCTGTTTTCAAAAGCAGCTCGCTCAAGTTTTTCTTGTACGCTGTATGTACGGCGAGATGACGTTCCTTTTCGGGATAGTCAAAACGAGAAAAAAATGTTTCTTCCGTCTGAAAATGGTATTCACCGTAATTAACTGCATCTTCGAAAAATTGAGTGAGGTCAATTTCAGCGGTAGATGTCTCAAGCTCTTGAAACAGAGCGTTGATGATCTCAATCATGTGTTGATGCTGCTCATCAATCACTTGAATACCGACACTGAAACCGCTATGCCATTGGATGGGGGCTTCCATAGTTTTTTGGATTTAAACTGTTCAGTACCTCACACAATCCTAGTGTACCACTTGGCGTTGTATCTGCCGAGACTGGCCAAAGTACACACAAACCAAGTCATATTCTGGAGCCTTGGCGAAAGATGGCTGCACTTATGGGACGAAGTGAGAAACTATTTTGAAAAGTTTCCCTAATTAATCTTTAATGATTGAACGATGGATTGACCGACTGGAAGATACCCCCACTCCTTACCAGATTTGTCAATAGGAAAACCATAGAAATCTACCCAAAGAACAGTTCGCTTAGATAGTGATATCGCGTAAGTGTAGTTAATTATACCTCCCAAATCTTTTTTACCTATTGTTTCTTTTCCCAAATATACTGGATGGCCATCGATGCTTGTTTCAAGAGTCTGCAAAACCTCGCCCGGTGCAGCTCCTCCAACGAGATACTTGTAGAGCTCTTGTGGTTCGTATCCTTCGAATACTCCCATACTCATCCAAAACTTTTCTGTTGGAAAATTTTTTGATCCTAAGGTTATTCCTTTTTCTCCCCCTGCGTCCGAATATGATGAACTTACTTGAAGCCTTAGATTCTTTGGGTATCGGAATTGAAAACCATATTTTCTATCAATATATACATCCCAATCTTTGCTATCGATTAGGTTATCTTTTGACAGAAAAAACTCTGTCTCACTAACCTTTTGTTCATGTGGAATCGATAGGAGTGGTAGAGGGGAAAAGTCTATCTCACGGTTAGTTCGTTCAGCCTGCTGAATGAGAAACAACGAAACAACTAGAGTTATAGTTAATAAAGATGCAAAAGCAATAAAGGGACGGATTGTTTGCCTCATAGATTTTTCTTATGCTGCACTTATGGGACGAAGTGAGAACCCTTTATTCAGAAGACCTCCTGTAAAACTTGTATATCTCCTCCAAGAGTTTCTCTGCGCGATTACGTTTTTCGATATTGCCTAGAGTGTAATAGCAGACAAAAATTTCATCATCTTCTGAACGTGCATTTGGCGCATTGTTGATTACCTTTACCACTACCTCATGTCTGCCATAACGTAGATCGATGGTACGCGCATCAATATCTTCAAATTCAGCTGATCGTATTTCTACCTTAACCCAATTGCCAGTTGGTGGAAATTTTGAATTAAAATAGCGCATGTCTCCTTCTAAAGAATGATCAATCGGAACAGGCATATTCTTACTTTCGAAACTTTCCATAGAGTAATATCATCTTAGCCTTTTAGCTG
>CAYLPD010000013.1:20520-33227 GCA_964385515.1 uncultured Bdellovibrionales bacterium | reverse complement strand
ATAGGTTGCAGGTGTACGCCCTGTGAGGGGTTCAGCCGAGCAATACTAATACGATTCCATACCACTTTCATTTGTATTCAGTTGGCGGTGAAGAGTGCTTGAAAAGCACTCTCGTCTCCATTGCAGTCCTTACAATTTCATTTCAAACCAGAGTTTCTGGTGCCTCTAGCGAAAGGGAAACACCTCTTCCCATTCCGAACAGAGCCGTTAAGCCTTTCAGCGCCGATGGTAGCCTCCGGGCAAGAGTAGGTCGGTGCCAGGAACCCTGAGTTGAAGTGAAAAAAAAGTGAGTAATATTCCGGCGAGGTGGGAGTGGACTGAAGCTTGTTTGCGGTTCGTGCGATATGTCGCTTGGATCCAGCTATAGGAATAGCTCGGACGAAAAGCAGAGCGCAAGCGTGAACCAAAAGGAGCGAGTCGATATGCCCCCCATCTCACCCCTCCAGAGTATTTCTCTCTCCGCCAGCCCCATTTCCCGTGGGGCTTTTGTGATATACTGGGCTTGATTCCCTCATTTTTTTGATATGCTTGCTTTTACTCGCGATACGAAACGCCTGACTATCGTGGTGGTGTATCTGCTCTTCTTCCTCTTGGTTGGAGTTGGAGTAGTGTTTCTGCTGAAGCCAAAAGCCACGTGTTTTGACGGAAAGCAGAATCAGAACGAACAGGGCACTGACTGCGGCGGTATTTGCACCACAGCCTGCATCCCAAAGATTGTAGGGAATGACCTGCTCGTCCGGGAGATTACTTTCGTTCCTGCAGATCGTGGTCGTTATGATATCGTCGCACGAGTGTTCAATCCAAACAATGATATCGGCGCATCAACATTCCGATATGCTCTTCTCTTGCGGGATAGTACTGGTCAGGAGATAGCTCGCTTTGATGGGACGAGTTTTATTTTGCCACAGGAGACAAAGACATTGTTGGCCTTTAATCTTGAGCCCCCTCAGACGCCTGTAAAGGCAGTGGTTGAATTATCGGATTTCCAGTGGACGCGTCTCCAGGATCATCGCGCCAAGCCAGAACTGAATATTTATAGTAAGCGGTATGTTGAACACCCGACGGATTCCGCATTTGGTGCGGTGTTGGGAACCCTGGTCAATGAGAGTACGTATGATTTACGGACAATTCAGATCAAGGTAGTCCTTCGTGATTCGACAGGTAAGCCGCTGGCGGTAAATCAGAGCGAGATGCGAACTGTCAATGTGGGGCGCGAGATGGACCTCCACCTGGTGTTCCCTCAGCCGTTCGTCGGTACGGTCGCGCAGGTGGATGCGGAAGTGGAGGCGAATATCTTTGATAGTGAGAATTTTATTCAGAGGTACGATGTTCCCTCTGATGTGCCGGTGCGGCCGACTGGGCCGGGGAATACTGGGCTATGAGAAGCGGGTTTATTCAACTTTTCCGAACGGATGCGATTTTGGTGACCGTGGCGCTTCTCCTGACCAGTATCGGACTCCTAGCTCTCTACAGCTTCTCGCCGACACTCGCCGGCAATATTTACTTTGGGAAACAGCTAGTGGTCGCGGTTATTGGGATCGGAGTTATGCTTTTTGTTGGGACACTTGATTACCGCCACTTCGCTCGGATGAGCACGCCGTTGTACCTTACGACCGTCGTGGTTCTTGTGGGAGTTCTTTTTTTTGGCGCGGAAATTCGAGGAACTGTCGGTTGGCTCGCTATTGGAAGTTTTCAGATTCAACCTGTTGAGTTTGCAAAACTCGTCCTGGTGATGTTTTTGGCGAGTTTTATTTCGAAGAAACGTTCTGAGCTGGGTGAGTGGACCAGATTGATTGCTTCACTTTTTCTTTCGGCACTGCTCATTTTTCTTGTACTGAGGCAGCCGGACCTCGGTTCAGCAATGGTCCTCGCTTTTATCTGGTTGTCGATGATTCTTGTTTCAGGAATTCGGTGGCGGCATTTCGTTGTGTTGGGAGCGCTCGGCCTCGTCCTCATTGGTACGAGTTGGTTTTTTCTGGCTGACTACCAGAAAGCGCGTCTGGTGACCTTTGCCAGTCCGGAACTTGACCCACGAGGAAGTGGTTACAATGTGCTCCAATCGATGGTGGCGGTCGGTTCGGGTGGAGTCTCTGGCAAGGGGATTGGCCACGGGTCGCAGTCACAGCTCAATTTTTTGCCGGAGAAACACACCGATTTTATCTTCGCGGTCCTCGCCGAGGAACTTGGGCTGATCGGTGGGATCCTTATTCTCTTTCTTTACGGATTACTCCTCTACCGGATTGCTGAGATCGCGAAAACCGCTCGAGACAACGCGGGCTATCTCATTGCCGTTGGTATTCTTGCCCTCTTTTTTATCCATATTCTCGTGAATCTCGGCATGAATATGGGATTTCTGCCGGTGACAGGTTTGCCGGCCCCGTTTCTTTCATACGGCGGGAGTGCCCTCCTGGCTTTCTTTCTGGCACTCGGTTTGTTGCTGTCGGTATACCGGTATCGAGACGATCGCCCAGATCTCGTTGTGTCACTTGACTACCCAGGACTCGATTTATAGTCTCCCAGATACGTTGCGATTGGGTAGATTGACGTCGTACCCCGATTTTGATACCATAGAAAGGCTTTAACAGGCCTTTTTTCTTTCTGACACTGTTGAGTAAACGGGCGGCAGAACACGCTGTATCGCTAAACAAATCACTATGAGAGGACTCCTCATTGCCCAAGCTGTCGTGGCCATTCTCCTAACGGTGGCTATTCTCTTGCAGAATCGCGGTTCTGGACTCGGGAGCGCTTTCGGGAGTGATTTTGGGGGTTACTATACGAAGCGTGGCTTCGAACGCTTTCTCGTGTATGCAACGATCGGCTTGGCGGTTCTGTTTTTTGCTCTGGCTATGGTGAATGTCCGTCTGTCGACGACCACCCCAGTTGCCTTCTAACAAGTAATAGCACGAGTATTTCATCATTACTCTTTGCATCGATATTTCGTCCTTCAACCTGGAAGGGGGTCTACCGTGCTCTATCGAAGCGAGATCGTTTCATTTTTCTCTTGCTGGCAACTATTGCCTCTGGCTCTCTCGTGTTCTGGGTTGGAGCCGGATACTTCTCACTGACGAAACCGGTTCCCGATTATGGTGGTCAGTATATCGAGGGGGTGGTGGCCCAGCCGCGTTACATCAACCCCATCCTTTCACAGACCAGTGATGCAGATGCTGATCTTGTGGAACTCATGTACTCGGGACTGTTTCGCTATGGTGACACGGGGCGACTTGAAAAGAACATCGCGAGAGACTTTCAAATCTCGGAGGATGGTCGTACCTATACGGTTTTCCTGCGTCCAGATGTGCGTTTCCATGACGGTGATGAATTGACCGCAGAAGATGTCATATTCACGGTTCGCTCGATTCAAGATCCCGCCTATAAGAGTCCGCTTCGCGCTAATTGGCAGGGAATTGAGGCAACTGCGACGGACTCCCTTACGGTTGTGTTTACTTTGAAGAAACCTTATTTTGGTTTTTTGGAAAATTTGGTTGTCGGGATTCTGCCAAAACATATTTGGGAAGATATTGCGCCAGATAATTTCACTTTGGCAGATTATAATCTGACACAACCCGTCGGATCGGGACCGTATCGATTTGAGAAAATTGACAAGGACACTCAAGGGAATATCCTCTCAATTCATCTGCAGTCGAATACGACATATTTTGGGGGGACACCCTATATCAGTCGAGTGGTGTTTCGCTTTTATCCAGATGAGGACAGTCTGTTTGCGGCATATGATCGTCACGAGGTACTGGGTATGCATTCGGTCAGTTTTGATCGTGTCGACGTGGCGACCTCAAAGAGTGGTGCACGACTCTATGAGTTCCCGCTGCCTCGGATGTTTGCGGTCTTCCTGAACACCAACAAGAGCCCCGCCCTTGCTTATGATGAGGTGCGTGAAGCGTTGACTCTGTCAACTGATCGGGTTCGGATTATGAATGCATCGCTGCAGGGGCATGGTGCGGTAGCGACGGGTCCGTTCTTGCCGTTCGTTCAAGGATTCAGTGATACTGAAGCACAGCTGGATATTGATCGCGCGAATACATTGCTGGATGAAAAAGGTTGGGTGCGAGGTGAGGACGGGGTTCGTTCCAAAAATGGAACGCCGTTGGTGTTTGAATTGGTGGTTCCAGATTGGGCTGAACTCATGCGGACAGCAGATATGTTGAGCGAGGGGTGGCGGGCGATTGGCGTACGAGCCGAAGTGAAAGTGCTCTCCCAAGCCGATCTCCAGCAGAATGTTGTTCGACCACGAGAATACCAAGCGTTACTCTTTGGTCAAGGGAACATGCTCGATCCAGATCCGTACTCATTTTGGCACTCGAGTCAGAGAAATGATCCTGGTTTGAATCTGGCTTTCTATGAGAATAAAGAAGTGGATACTCTCTTGTCTGATGCTCGCGAGATACTTGATCCTGAACGTCGATATGATACGTATCGTCAATTTCAGACCATCCTTGCCAATGATCGTCCAGCCATTTTTCTCTATAGCCCGAATTACCTCTATGTCGTTTCAGATGTCGTACAGGGTATCGGGGTTCATCCGATAAATTATTCATCTTCTCGACTCTCGGATATTGCGTCGTGGTACATTGAGACAAAACGAGTAAAGAAGTAACATACATCATTTATGACACACCCGCTGGATACGAGTAATTTGCGACAGATGATTCTGGACGGTCCTGATCAACTGCGCGTCGGTTTTGAAATTGCAAAAGGTATTCGAGTGTCGGGCAATTTCCGCTCAATCGAAATATCGGGTATGGGTGGGTCGGCCTTGCCCGGTAATCTCTTTCGCGTATATCTCAGTGATCTCGCTCGTCGTCAGCCAGAAACAGCACCGCGTCTTTCAATTTTTCAGAATCGGTTCTACACTCTTCCACACGAGGCCTATGATCAGTGCTTGAATTTTTTCTGTTCTTATTCAGGGAATACGGAGGAGACCATTGCTTCATTTCGGGAAGCGATAGCTGCTCATTTGCCATCGATTGCGATCTCAAGTGGTGGGATGATTGAGACAATCGCCAAGGAACACGGTATTCCGCATATCAAACTCCCTCAACCGACACCCGCGTTTCAACCTCGGATGGGGACGGGATATTTTTTTGGCGCATTGTTTCAAGTCTTGGTCAACCAGGGCCTGGTACCGGATACCACCAGTGAACTTCTGGAAGAAGCAGCTCGTGTTCAGCAGGCTCTCGGCTCGATTGAAGAGCGGGGGAAAGCGCTTGCAGAGAAAATTGTCGGGAGAACCCCGATCATCTATGCTTCGACACGGTACAAGTCAGTGGCGATGATCTGGAAAATCAAATTGAATGAGAACGCAAAAACACCCGCTTTTTGGAACTTCTTTCCGGAATTGAACCACAATGAGATGGTAGGTTGGACATTGCCACAAGGGAAGTTTTTTGTTGTTTTTCTCCGTGATCCAGACGACCATCCAGCCAATCAGAAACGGTTCGATGTAACGGCGGCTTTGATGAGGGAGAAAGGGGTCGAGGTTGAGCTGCTTGACATGGAGGGAGAAACCGTCTATACTAGGATGTTTCAGAGTATCGCTTTAGGCGATTTTACTTCGTACTATCTCGCCCTCGCATATGGCCAAGATCCCACTCCGGTGGACATGGTCGAGCAGCTGAAAGGGCTATTGGTAGTTTGATTGAGTAGCATGTGTATGTATAGTGTCATTCTGTGTGGTGGTTCTGGCACCCGGCTCTGGCCACTCTCTCGGAAGAATTACCCGAAGCAATTTCTGAAGCTTTATAGCGAACACTCGCTTCTGCAGGAGACGTATTTGCGTATGCGCAAGCTCATGCCCATGGAGCGGATATACTTTGTGACGAATCAGGATGGTTTTTCGATGGTGCTTGAACAAATCCATGAGATTGACGCCACTTTTGAGGCTCACCAGGTTATCATTGAACCAAAGAGTTTGAATACGGCACCAGCGATAGCTTGTGCGGTGAAATATCTCCAATCAGAGAAGGGGGTGGGAGCTGATGAAAAGATACTCTTCCTCCCTGCCGATCACTACATTGGAAATGTTGAGAGCTTTCTTGCGGTTCTGAAAACAGCCTTTGAGACTGTCGGGGATAACATTGGAACGATTGGGATCCGGGCGCTCACTCCGGAGACAGGATATGGCTACATAAAAATCGGCACTTCAGAAAATAGTTACGCTCATGTCGTTCAGTTCTGTGAGAAACCAAGTAAAGTGCTTGCAGCCGGTTATGTGGCCTCGGGTGAATATGTCTGGAATTCAGGGATGTATTTGATGAGCATCGGATCGTTTTTGCGAGAGCTCAATCAACATGCTCCACTGATTGCAGAGAAAATGGCAGGGAGTTGGGGTTCGTTCATTGATGATTTTAACGCTCTTCCTTCGATCTCATTTGACTATGCGGTATCCGAGAAATCATCCACGGTGGTCGTGTACGAAGGTGATTTCGGATGGAGTGACATCGGCTCATTTGATAGCTTGGCGGAAATCTCTGGCGGCACACACGCTGAAACACGGCATATCGGCATTGATTCAGAAAATATTTTTGTGCATAGCGCGAGTGATCGGTTGGTGGCGACTATTGGTGTGGAGAATATTGCAATCATCGAGACGCCGGATAGCATCCTTGTCTGTCGGCGGGGGAGAACGGAAGACGTGAAAACTATTGTTGAGACGTTGAAAGCGAGCGGCGCCAGAGAGGTAGAATTCCATCCGGACGATGATTGATGTCGTGGATAAGCTTTCCTCACTAATTACTGGGCTTCCTTGGGGAAAGGTGGTACGTGTGCTATCATACCAGCGATTGTGACACTTCCTCGCATTCCTGGTGAAAAATTGCTGGGGTTGGCTCTGTTTTGTAGGACAGGAATCTGAGTTTGACTGATCGATGGGCTCAAAGAAAAAATTCTCATTTGAAATTTGAACGAGATTGGCCGAGATGGCGGAATTGGTAGACGCACTAGCTTCAGGTGCTAGCGCTCGCAAGAGCATGGAGGTTCGAGTCCTCTTCTCGGCACAGAAAAGGGTCCTTTCGTTAGAACGGAAGCTACCAAAACTTTTTTAGAGAGTTTTTGCCTGCCACTGGCGGGTGCACTTTTCAGTAGTATGTAATTATTCTTTTAATCTGACAACCGGAGACATCCGTCTTCCCGTTGTCCCACTCATGCACTATGCAAGAGCAGCATCATGACAAGCCTCTGGCTTCGTCCAAAAATCCGGCCTCGGTGGGAGCCTTTGAGGGCATCGTTGCCCAACGTCAGAATCCACGCCGTCCGAATATCCAACATAAAAAGTTCTCCCGACCAGGTGATGGACGATCTACGCATTCGTCTCGCCCTGTTGTGACATCAGTGGCACCGAAGAAAACAGACGGTGCTCATGTTGGTCGTCGGGAAGGGGGGAAGGCGCATCCTCAAAATAATGGAAAGCGTGGCGGAAAGCGTGGCTTCGGTACACAACCGATTGTCCGGAATGTGAATGCCCGAAGAACTGGTGCACCGGAGGTTCCAGCTATTGAGGCTGGCAAACTTCGCATCATTCCTCTTGGCGGTCAAGAGGAAGTTGGCCGGAATATGACCGTGTTTGAATATGGTGAAGATATTGTCATCATTGACATGGGGCTGCAATTCCCGGAGGAAGATATGCCTGGCATTGACTATATCGTACCGAACGTCGCATATCTCCGAGGAAAGGAAAAAAATATCCGTGGAGTGCTCTTTACTCACGGCCATCTTGACCATATCGGAGCAGCGCCGATTCTTCTGAAACAACTGAACTATCCGACTATCATCGGTCGGGACTTCACGCTCGCTCTCATTCAGCGCAAGTGTGAAGATGAGGAGAAAGGATCGGCTCGGAAATTGAAGGCCATTCGGGTGAAGTCACTGACAGACCGCATCAAGCTTGGGGCATTTGAAATCCGCTTCTTCGAAGTAGAACACTCCATTATGGATGCAATGGGGATCGCAATTGTCACCCCAAATGGTTCCATCATTCATATGGGGGATTGGACCATCACCAATGATCCGATGGATGTCGCCGCTCCTGAGGTGAAGTACAACCATCTGGAAGCGCTCCCACAGCCGACTTTTCTCATGCTGGAGAGTTTGGGGGCTTTGAAAAAGGGTCTGCCGCCATCAGAGACCGAGGTGCATACGAATCTGCAGAACCTCATCAAGAGCGCTCCTGGTCGGATCATCATTGGTACTTTTGCGTCACAGATCCGTCGAGTGGCCTACCTTATTGAGTATGCCGAGCGTCAGGGGAAACGAGTCGCTCTCGAGGGGTACAGTATGAAGGTCAATATTGAAGTGGCTCAAGAACTTGGGTATCTGAAAGTGAAAAAAGAAACGCTTGTACCGGTTGCTGACATCCATAAAGTACCCAACAACCAGATCGTCATCATTTGTACCGGTGCTCAGGGTGAACAGAACGCGGCGTTGTCGCGCATTGTGACTGACAATCATCGATTCATCAAATTGGAAAAGTCCGATACGATCGTCTTCTCTTCGTCGGTCATCCCGGGAAATGAGCGAAGTATCCAGCGACTGAAGGACAACCTCTATCGCAAGTGTGATAACGTCATCCACTCCGATATCATGGAAATCCATATCGGCGGTCATGGGACGATTTGGGAGATCGAGGAAATTCTCCGTCAAGTGAAAGCGACCTATGTCATCCCGGTATATGCCAATCACTATTTCCTGAAGGAAGCGGCCAAGATTGCGTTTCGTCTCGGTTATCCAGAGAAAAACGTCTTCGTGCTCGATAATGGTGGTGTGCTTGAAGTTCCGAAACCAGACGGTGGTATGCCAGTGATTCGCAAGGAGAAAGCTGATGCGAGCTATGTTTTTGTCGATGGGCTCGGCGTCGGTGATATCGGCCATGTCGTGCTCCGTGATCGCCAGATGCTCGCTCAAGATGGGATGCTCGCGGTGACGGTCGTTATTGATAGCCGCTCCAAGAAAGTGCTTGGCAATATCCAGATCACTTCGCGAGGCTTCATCCATGTGAAAGAAAACTTTGATTTGGTGAACGAAGCCAAGCGGAAAGTCCAGGACATCATCAAGAAGAATACTTCGAAAGAGACATCGTTGGATTGGGAACTGGTGAGGAACCAGATCCGTGAACAGGTCGGCCAATTCCTCTTCCAAAAAACAGAGCGCCGGCCCATGGTGCTCCCGGTCGTGGTCGAGGTATAAAAGTGAGGATGTAGGAGTTGGAAGAAAGTAGTGTTTAGTAGAGAACAGCCGATAATACGGCTGTTTTTTATCTACTCAATAAAGAGTGATATAATGGCTGTATTGACAGAATGTAAAAAGCAATATATCGTATCTTCTCACGTACCTAAGATTATCTAGAATAAGCGCTATGGCATTTCTAAAAGTTTTTACGGACAATGTGGCTAAGTTCTTGCTTGATGGTAAGGGCTTTGTTCCGCGTGAATTGATTAATCTAAATGAGTACTTTCGTCGGAATGGTCCAATTAATTTTGAATTCAAAAGAGAAGGTGGTGTTATTGTTGGTGTGAGTACAGATTTTCGTTACGGGTCGATCGTCTCTTCTGGTAAAGACGCTGAGGATCTGGATAGGAATATCAAGGACGCTATTCTGGCTGCTTTTGACGTCCCATCGTCTTACGCCAAGGAGGCTTCCATTACGAGCGTTGGTAAACAGGCAGCAGAAAAAAAGTCGTATGCCCTCGCGTAGTGAATTGCCCGGCAGTCTCAAGAGAAAGAAACTAGGCCGAGCTCTCGAAAGGCTCGGCTTTGAAATTAGTGAACGGGGAGGGAAAGGGAGTCACATCAAGGCTACCCATATCCAAAGTCAGAAGTGTGTTATTATTCCCGAAGACCTGCGACGGAATGTGTTGTATTATGTTTTGAAGGAGATAGAACGGATAAGTGATGTCACCTGGGACGACATTCAAAAATATATTTGAATATGCAACGACTTTTTTCGGGTATTCAGCCCTCGGGCAATCTGCATCTCGGCAATTACCTCGGCGCTATCAAACAGTGGCTGCCGCTCCAGGATGAGTACGAGGCGATGTTCTGCGTGGTCGACATGCACGCGATCACGGTACCGCAGGACCCAGCCGAGCTCCGGCGGAAGACCATCGAGATTGCCAAAATCTATCTGGCCGCTGGCATTGACCCAAAAAAATCAACGCTCTTCATCCAGTCTCATGTCCCGGGCCACGCTGAACTGGGATGGATTTTGAACACAGTAGCGACAATGGGTGAGCTTGGTCGCATGACACAGTACAAGGACAAAACGCAGAAAGAAGGTTGGGAAGGATCAGGTGTTGGTCTCTTTGACTATCCTGTCCTCATGGCGGCGGATATTTTGCTCTATGACACGGCTGTCGTGCCGGTCGGGGAGGATCAGAAACAGCATGTGGAATTGACCCGCGATCTCGCCCAGCGTTTCAATAGCCGTTTCGGCGAGACCTTTGTCGTGCCGGAACCGCTCATCCAGCGCGAAGGAGCACGCATCATGGGCCTCGATGATCCGACGAAGAAAATGTCGAAATCAGCCGCGAGCGAATACAATTACATCGCTCTCTCTGACGATGCCGAAACGATCCGGAAAAAGGTAAAGAAAGCCGTGACCGATAGCGGTAGTGAAATCATCTATCGTGACGATAAGCCAGCGCTCAAAAATCTCATCAATATTTATACGTTGCTCTCGGGGAAGAAAGTGGATGAAGTGGAGGCGATGTATCGGGGCAAGGGCCCCGACTCCGCCGAGGCTTCGACGGGCAAGTATGGCGACTTCAAGGCGGACTTGGCCGAAGTGGTGGTAAATTTCCTCATACCGTTTCAGGCGCGGCTTGCAGCGATATCCGATGACGAGGTGCTCGCTGTCCTCCGTACTGGTGCGGAAAAGACTCGGGTGATTGCCGCAGCAAAGATGAAACAGGTGCATGCTGCCGTCGGACTTGGTGGATAAGACCTGCCGCTTTGGAAAGAAAATAAAACGTATTTTTTGCTTATGCAAGAGCAATATAAGCCGCCAGTGGAAGCGACTGCAGAACATGAAAAAGCATCCGTAGAGCAGAGTCGGATTGTAGAGACAGAGGAACGCATCATGGCTGCTCTCGCTCCTCTTCTACGGGCGGCTGAAATCAAGCATCGGCCAGGGGGTGGTCCGTTCATCTCTCTTCGGGCCGAGAGTCTTGAACAGCAACAGGAATGGATGGTGCTCTTCGAGATGCTTGGGATATTCCCTTGGGATAATGAAGACCTGACGCTTTCCATCGAAAACGCCTATGATCTGAGAAAGCTCGAGATGCTCGGTTTAGTCGTACTGTCACAGTCCGATGACGTAGATCTCGACGAGGCTTTGGGTGCTGATGACGTGCGCTTTCCACTGCCCAAAAGAGATACTCCGTCCGTGTTCGCGAAGAATGAGTTTCAAACCAACCCTTTCACGCGTACCAAAGAAGAAGACGACTTCAAGCCGTACTTTGGTGATACCACCTATCTGCTCCGCGAAGCGCAGAAAAAGTATAAGTGGCAGAAGGGAAAGTTATGGCAGGCGGTCGATGGCAAATGGCAGGAGTATGATCGAACTCAGGAAAAGCTGCTCTTTCTACGGGCGCAAGAGGGAGACCGTGCGGCCCGGGAGGAACTTCTCGCCTTGCATACTCAGCTCGTCTACTTCGCAGCGAGGAATTTCAACCGCATCCATCCTTTGGCCGATACCCAGGAGCTGCTCCAAGAGGGCATGATTCAGCTCGATACATGTATCGATCGCTATGACGGGCGGGGCGCTTTCAGTACCTATGCCATGGTGAGTCTCGATGGAACGTTTATCAGTTGGTACCGAGATCATCAGCGCAATGTCCACCGACCGAACTACACATACGATGTGGTGCGCGATCTCCGTACTGTCCGCGCTGAGCAGCCGCCCACAGCGACCCGGTTGCAAGACTTAGCCCAGGCGTATCGGCGAGTCGGTGCCAAACACAATCTGAGCCCGAAACTCCTCCAGGCACTGGCCGATATCGCCCGGACGGATCCGATGAACGAGATCGATATTGACGAGGTCGAAGAGACGCCCGATGAATCCTCGCTCATCGACGAGCAGCCGTTGCCCTTTGAACGAGTGTTACAGCGGCATACTCGGGCAGCGGTAGAGCAGGCCCTCTCGATGCTTACTCTACGAGAAGCAAAAATACTGCGCTTACGGTTTGGGATGAATACAAGAGAGGAGGGTTACTCTTATGAAGCAATCGCACAGATGTTTGATGTGACCAGAGAGCGTATTCGTCAGATTGAACAGAAAGCGCTCCGGAGTTTACGTCGCCTACGATTTTCACCCCCTTTCTCAGAGCTGCTTGAATAAACAAGCATATTCTTTCACTGGTGCTCTCCAAGCCCGGGTGATCGCCGAACAGAAAGTCGCAGCGGTCTACGAAAAAGTCGGTTTCGTCCAATAGGATAAACGCTTGCGTGCGGACGAAAATATTTTCTTTGCGTTCAACACTTGACATCTCAGCGGCGCGGGAGTAATTTGATGGCATACGAGTGAAATTTTTTCGGGCGAGGTGTTCTTTTGTGGCAGGGGTGCGAGACTCTACGACGGTAGGGTGGCCAGCTCGCCTTCTCCCAAGCCCCTGGCAAGGGTGATGCCTGGGAGCCTGCCGCCAAGAGGACGTCTCGTTCAAAAGAAATCCCGCCTTCCAATTTTGGAGGCGGGGTTTTTG
>CAYLPD010000013.1:18494-20420 GCA_964385515.1 uncultured Bdellovibrionales bacterium | reverse complement strand
AGGCATGACATTTCCTTTCTCTTTCGGTTGTTGTAAACGAGCGGGATGAACCAGAAAAAAACCACGCCTCTCGGGGTGGTCAGACCGAAGTGGTCTCAAGTACGCGCTTGTTTTTCGTGTGGTTCATTGGGAGAAAGTATACTCCCTCAATGGAAAATCTGTCAAATCTTCGGATTAGCCTCGGATGATCGCGAGGAGTTCGTCGCGTTTTTCGATCATGAGCGCCTCGGTGTTCGCTTCGCAGTTCAGGCGGAGGAGTGGTTCAGTGTTGGATGGACGGACATTGAACCACCAGTTGGGGTATTCGACTTTCAGGCCGTCGAGGTCATGTTGCGTGCCGTCCGCGTACCGTTCACGGAGCCGCATGAGGATAGCGTCTTTATCTTCGACTTCGGAATTGATCTCACCGGAGTGGGCGTAACGGCGCATTTCGGCGACCAGTTCCGAGAGCGTTTTGCCGGTTTCAGCCATGAGGTTCAGGAGATGGAGGGCAACGAGTGTTGAAGCTTCCGCGTGCGAATTTTCGACGAAGTAGTAGTGGCCGGAGAATTCGCCAGCAAAGATCGCACCGACGTCTCGCATCTGGCGTTTGATGAACGCATGGCCGACGCGGCATTCAATGGCTCGACCACCTTTTTCCTCAATCGCTTCCTTGACCGCACGCGATGAACGGAGGTCATAGAGGATGGTGGCGCCGGGATTCTTCTCAAGGACGATTTGCGCGACGAGTCCGGTGATGAGATCCATCGGGATGACTCGGCCCGTTTCATCGACGAAACCGATCCGATCAGCGTCGCCATCGTAGGCGATACCCATATCTGCGCTCTTTTCCTTGACGAACGCACAGAGTTCGTCGAGTGTCTCAGTCTTGAGCGGATTGGCTTCATGCGCCGAAAATGGCTGCGAGAGATCATTGTACAGATTGAAAACGGTGAGATTGTCTTTGAATGCGTCATAGATGGGGAGTTCGACGATCCCCATTGCATTGGCCGTATCGATAGCGAGCGTGAAACGGCGGTCGCCGAGCTTGCCGAAGGACGCAAAGAACGAGTAGTACGCGGGACGGATGTCTTCCTCTGAGAGAGTGCCATGATCTGCGCTCTCCGGAAAACTGTTGGCGAGGACGAGTTCACGGATATCGGACAGGCCAGTTTTTTCACCGACCGGGATAGCACCTTTCAAATCGACTTTGATGCCGTTGTACTCAGGTGGATTGTGGGAAGCGGTGATGGCGACCGCGAGGTCGACCTCGAGTCGGCCAGCCGCAAAATGGACCATGGGAGTGGTGACGACACCGAGATCGACGACATCGCCCCCTTGATCCATGACTCCTCGGGTGAATGCCTCAAAAAGGGCTGGAGAGGAAGCACGGACATCACGGCCGACAGCGACTTTGGTGGCCTGGAAGTGGACGATGAGCGCCCGGCCGATTCGGTAGGCAGTCTCATCATCGAAATCAACGCCATACACACCACGGATATCATACGCCTTGAAAATACCGGGATTCATAGCCAAAAAGAATGGGGAATTATTGCTTGCAGTATATCATGGGATGTGTCGAGGGCCAGCGCCCTGCCGGAAATGACTGAGGGTTGTGGCGACGGTCGGGTGCTTGGTGAGGCTTGGTTCGGGGACGGATTGGGACTTGACAAAAAATGAGGGTGTGCTAGGATGGTGCGAACTGCCGCGTTTTTGTAGGCCGAACTCCCGAAGTAGGGAAAAAGCCTGCTTCGGCAGTTTGCACAGCCCTTTAACAAGAAATGGTACGCGCCAGTTGGCCCGGACCGCCTTCGTTGAAGGGTTGATTTTTTTTGACCCAAAATGAAAGGAAATACCAATGAAAGCGAAAGCAATGAAAATGATTGTCGCCTCTCTGGCCATCGTCGGTTTCGGCATCGCCCAGGCCGATGTCTCCATTGTCAATGG
>CAYLPD010000013.1:0-18394 GCA_964385515.1 uncultured Bdellovibrionales bacterium | reverse complement strand
CCGTCAAATGCCGCGGTCAACTTCGCGCCGGCGTCGGAGATGACATTCGAGGCATCGAAGATACCGGTGCAGCCCGCCGGTTTCGTCGGTGCAACGCCCGGGTCGGCCCAGCTGTTCATTTCGAACAACGGCACGACCGCTCCGCCTCAAATCACTGGGGCAATTGTCGGGCGCACAGCACTCGGTCTGTGTGCACCAAAGTACACGCGCACGAGTGCGGGACGGACGGAGATGCTGAAGAGCGCGGGAGGGGATGTCGGGATCAGATTCTCGGCTTTCCCGGATCACGACAACAAACGCTCGGCGACGAGTGATGTTTCTCCCGTGGTCTCGTTTGATCTCCCAGCGCCGAAGACTCAGGTCGTATGCATCGGCGTCATGACCGTCCAGGCGAAGAACTCCGACGTGGATATCGCCACCCTCGACAATGAAGCCGCCCAGGCCGCAGTGAAATTGTCCGGCTACAAGGTAGTCTACCTTGTCTCACCCCAACATTCGATTGGGGGCGCATTGGGCGTCACATCATCCGGCCGGGGATTCGGTATCGGCGGCTCGGGTGCTGGTATCGCCGGTGCAGTCACCGCAGCACTCGGACTCTCGGGTGGCACGAATAGCGGTGAAACGATACCGGTGGCCAGATTGGGGGCAACATACGTCCTCCTGGCGGAACCAGGTTCGTATGGTCCGTCGGCGACCATGAGCCCGTCTGACTTCACGGCAACTCAATCCATGAGTGCTGTGACGGCACCCGCCGGTGCCGCCGTGAAGGAAGCGGCTGGCGCGAAGAAGTAATCCTTCAATCGCGGCAGCCAGGGACTAGTATTTCCATAAACTCTTTTCTCAACTGAGGCGAGAGGGCGTGGCAAAGACTAGTCCCGTTTTTTTTTTTGACCAAAATGGGTTTTCCTGGAAGAATAGAGACTCCTTTTCGTTTTTCCGCAAACCCTTCTGTTTCAGCCCTAATTTCTAACCCCTAACCCCTGCCCAGTTATGTCACTGAAAGTCGGTATTGTCGGGCTGCCGAACGTGGGGAAGTCCACGCTGTTCAAGGCGCTCACACGCAAGGTGGTAGATATCAACAATTATCCGTTTTGCACGATCGAGCCAAATATTGGTATCGTCGAGGTGCCGGATACGCGTCTTGGAAAGCTCGCCGCATTCTCGGAAAGCGCCAAGATTGTTCCGGCGGTCATCGAATTTGTCGATATCGCGGGGCTGGTCAAGGGAGCCAGCGAAGGGGAGGGGCTGGGCAATAAGTTCCTCGCGAATATCCGCGAAGTGGATGCAATCGTTGAGGTTGTGCGTGTTTTCGAAAACAGCGACATCATCCACGTCCATAATTGCTTGGATCCGGCAAATGATATTGAGGTCATCAATACCGAACTCATGCTCGCTGATCTCGAAACAGTGACCAAGCGCAAGCACAAGACAGTGAAGGAGACGCGGACGGGGAGCAAGGAAGCCATCGTCGAGCTCGCGCTCCTGGAACGACTCGAAACCGAACTTTCCGCTGGCCGACTCGCTCATGACGTGGTGACGAGCCTGACCAATGAGGCTGACATCCGAACAGCCAAGGGGTTGCAGCTCCTCACCGCCAAGCCGTTTCTCTATGTGTACAATGTCTCTGATATCGACGCGGCGCTCCCGAGTGCGCTTGAGGATCGGCCGCACGTGTTACTCGATATCAAGATCGAAGAGGAATTGACTCAGCTTTCTGCCGAAGAGGCGATGGAGATGGGACTCGTCTCACATCTGCCGGATCTCATCACGAAAGCCTATGCTCTCCTCGGCCTGATGACATATTTCACGACGGGTGAGACCGAGACTCGGGCTTGGACTATCCCGCGAGGGTCGACCGCACCAGTGGCCGGGGCCGCGATTCATGGTGACTTCAAAGAGAAATTCATCCGGGCCGAAGTGATCCACTGGGAAAAATTGCTCGAAGCTGGAAGTTATGCGGTCGCGCGGGAGCGGGGCTGGGTGCGGCTTGAAGGGAAAGAATATATTGTGCAGGATGGAGACGTCATAGTGTTCAAGATTTGAGTATCATTTGATACATTGACATATTGGTCCGGCGTCAGGTTTCGCAGGTTGGGGTGAGACGGACTTTGGGTCTAACTGCTGGGGCGGGGTTTTTGCCATCATGTTTGTATCCTTTGTATCCTGAGGACGTGTTGGTACCGGATTGTGTCAATTCTTGTGATACTCTACAATGGAGACACGGAGGAAGTGCGTGTTTTCTCGGGCGGTGTTGCCCTTCGTCTGCTCTGAACGCATTCCGTTTCAGGTGTTTCTGGGAAAAACAAAAATGTATGTACAAGAGTTTTTGCGTTTTCGCCATTGTGTTCTCCCTCATTCCATGTTCATGGGTTATCGGAGCGGGGGACATATCTGGGCAGGGGATTACTTTCTCACGAGTGTTCCTCAATCAGGTGGGCTATGTGGTCGGTGAGACGGCTACCGTGAATGCACATTGGGAAGCATCCAACAAAGAAACAGTCGCCTCTCGTGCCGACGTGGGGAAGGGTAAAGCGACACCTCTCTCGGCTAACCTCACCATTACCAACGGAGCCAAGGAGCTGTGCGCCGAGCCGCTCTGGAGAACTGTGCTTGCGGAGGATACCGTGTTCTCAATGGCCGCCACAATCACGGCGGATTGTCCCGATCCGCAGGCGCGTATCACTCTGCTTGATGGTGATCGTAGCGTACTTGCAACCAGTTTGGCACAGGCGCCACTGACAGCGTCCGATGCGGAGAACGCGGGTGATTTGGCGGCGACCCCCTTGGCGTCGACGTCCGTTTTTCCGAATCGTATCTGGCAGATAGGCATCGTTGTTGTGGGTGGGCTATTTCTCGTAAGTCTCGTAGGTATTCTCTTGGGACGAAAGAAGAAGTCAAATCGTTTGCACGTGTTTGTCCTGCTGTTTCTTCAGACAATGGTGTTGTTTGGAATGGTTGCAGATGTTCGTCCGGTGTCGGCAGCGTGCAGCTGGGAGATCGACTCAACTGATAAACAACGCTGTGGTGGTGGAGGAGGGTGGTCACCCTCAACGCCACCGCCGGTTTGTGATGCGAGTCTCAATGGGAGGAGATACGCCAATGATCTTCCCTGCCTGGTCGTATACCACACCTGTCGCTGCACTGCTACTCCGGTAGATGGCGGATGGTCTGGCTGGTCCGCGTGTAGTGCTCCTTGTGGTGGAGGTTTTCAGACGAGGACATGTACCTTTCCACCTCCCTCGAATGGTGGAGCGAATTGTGCAGGGCCGTCTTCTCAAGCGTGCAATACTCAGGCATGCGTGGCCCCGATCAATGGTGTCTGTGGACCATCTAGCGGAGGGACACTCGCTCTCGCACCCACGTCTGGTCTGTGCTCTGTAGGTGCGGCGACGGCGGTATATGACTATGGTTATTGGTGGTGGCAATGTGTTGGTTCGGGTGGTGGCAGCACGGCAAGCTGTTTTGCCAATCGCCCTGCCGTCACACCCACCTTGTCGTTTTGGGCTGATAGGTATTCTCTTTCCCCCGGTTCTGCTACCAACCTTCACTGGTCATCTTCAAATACCACTGCCTGCACGGCTTCGGGGGCCTGGTCTGGAGCACGGGCTACAAGTGGCATTCAATCCACAGGGAGTTTGATGACGTCACAAACATATTACCTCTCCTGTGTGGGTGCCGGTGGATCGACGGGGGTATACCAGGTGGTCATTTCAGTGCTGCCCTCTGCCCCCACCGCTGATCTCAAGATAAACGGATCTGATGGCCCTCTCAATCTGACCAGCGGAGATATGCGCAACATTAGCTGGACTGTCTCCAATGCATCGAGTTGCATAGCTTCCTCAATTGACGGTTGGTCAGGTAACAAAGTGATTCCCTCCGGATCAGACTCTCTCCCGGCCAATCTCTCCTCAAATCACACGCTGACCTGCACCGGACCAGGGGGAATGATTTCCGACAGCGTTCAAGTCAATATCGCTTGCACGCCGAGCACGGGTGTCTATGGTGCCTGCGACTGTGTCACCGAAACCAAATCGCGGACGAATATCAATGCCGCCTGCCTGCCTTGGAATGAGACAGTGGCGTGTAGCGGAACAGAGAAGGATCGTTGTCGAGATGTTAACTGGAAAGAAGTGGCGCAGTGAGAGAAGAGTTGTTTTCATTCCGGTAGAGCGGTGCTCATGATTGTGTAGATGCCGGGGATGGTATACTGTGAATCAGTATGATGGAACATAAAAATATTTATTAAGTGTACGTGTATGGCTTTGAGGTTTGTTCGGGTGTGGCTTGTTTCTCTGTTGACTCTGGGTGGTATTGTAGGAGGGACAACGGCTTTGGCGGCCGAACCGGAGGTACAGCTCCAAGTTGTCGCTTTTGACAAACAGGACAACGACACTGTTGCTATCGGTTTTGAGATCGAGAATCAGTCAAGTGCTACGCTCGACCTGCGCTATCGGCTTGAAGTGTTGGCGAAAGATACCACAGCGACACGCGGAGCAATGGATGTGACCGAGTATACCCCAGTACGCGTCGAACCCCATGCGACCAAACGGGAACGCTTCAGTTATACGGCGCCGGTTTATGCCGAAGGCGAGTTCGAATTATTTCTGGCCGTGACCAATACCGATGGTTTCCCAATCGCAGGGAGTCAGGTTGGATCAGTTTCGTTTACGGGCACTTCGATCCCGGCAACTTTGAGTAGTTGTCGACCGATAGATGAGGGAAGGGCAGGCGTCACGGTATTGCCTGGAGCGTCACCGCTGGTGACCTGTACTCTGAAGAATACATCTGACAAGGATCTGGTGATGCTCCTCAGTGGAGATCTGTCGCTCTGGGGTGTCGCGCAGGATCGGCAGACAGCCAGTACCGAGGTAACACTCTCGCCGGGCAAGGAGACATTGGTGACACTGACCTTTCCACCACTCAGTCAAGCCGGCCGGTATGAGGGACGAGCGTATCTCGGGACTGAGGTTTCACATTTGTCACCGGTTGAAGGGTTTCAGATTATCGTCTCGGGCGAGAGCGCTCATATTGCACACATCACGCTGGACAAGGACGTCTATCAAGCTGGTGAAACGGCCAAAGTGACGGCAATGGTCTCGCTGGAGCCCGGGTCTGAGTCGAAACGACCGACGGTGAAAGCATCCCTCCAGGACGGAAGGGGCACATCTTGCGCTACCCCAGTGGAACGAACAGTAGAGAATGGCTTTGAAGAGATAGAGCTTTCGGTCGAGAAGCAGTGTTCTGACCCGAAGGCAATCGTCGCAATCGTGGCGGCTTCCGGCTCAGTGCTCGACACTGAGGCGTTGGCCATCGCGGGCGGAGAGGGTACGTGGTCTGGACTGTCAACCGGCAAAGCATTGGGCGCTCTCATTGTCGGTATCCTCTGTCTGGTTGGACTCACCGCGTATCTGGTGATCCGGCAGCGACGAGCGTCGGTACCTCGTGGCCCGGTGGCGGGGATGTTCCTATTCGCAGGACTCATCGTGTTGGGGGGTCTCCTCTCGGCGGATATAGTGTCAGCATCGACTTTGACGGGCGGAACGGGTATGCCGACTGATAACTTCCAGGTGAATGGAACGGGTACGGGTATCGTTTTCTACACAGGCAATACAAACGTCTGGAACGGACAGATCACAATCACTGGTCCAATGCGGGTCAATGGTGCGGTTGCGATGCCGACTGACAACTTCTCTATTATTGGTAGTGGCAATCAGATCAATTTCTACACTGGGAATTCGAGTAATTTTGCTGGCTCACTTATGGTATCAGGTGGTACGGTATCGGGATCTATCGGTTGCAATACCGATGCATGGTCAACAATCGGATCGGGAAACCAGTGGGTTATTTCATGTAGTGGTCCAGGTGGATCAATCACCTTTACTGATACCCCTCCGCCTGTTTGTGTCGAACCGACTGGTCCATACAATACTGCCTGGTGTCAGGCGCGGGGGTATGATCAGGCAACCACGACTTGCACACCCGGGTGTATCTGTACTGCACCGCGCGTGTGGAATGGTACGGCGTGTGCACCGCCTATTGCCGTGGTAAATGGTGTTTGTGGTGCAAATTCAGCCAATCCTCCTCAAGACCCGAATCGAGCGGTTGGTTCTGCCCCATCAGTCTTTCTTTGCAACAGCGGTACGCCAACAGCGGTCCCTGTACTCCCAAATGCACTGATTGTGTACCCGTGGACCGGAGCGTTGGCACCAGCCTGGCAGTGGACGTGTCTTGGATCGGGCGGTGGAACAAATGCCACCTGTTGGGTCTTTCAATCCGCTCCTCCAGCTGCTCCGTCTACGACCTTTACTGGGACCTATGCGGGAGTGACTAATCAGACGCTTAATCTCCCGGCGGGAGGCGGGAATATTCTGCTCAATTGGTCGGTGGCAAACGCTGTGGGTGGGAGCTGCACGGCGAGTGCAGTGCCAGCCTTTGCAGGTTGGAGCGGTGCCAAGCCAATCACAGGAGTGAATGTACCATTCACTGTTACGACGACAACACGTTTTGATCTGGACTGTCGGAATGCATTTGGGACC
Source organism: uncultured Bdellovibrionales bacterium (assembly GCA_964385515.1). Lineage (GTDB taxonomy): Bacteria > Patescibacteriota > Minisyncoccia > Moranbacterales > UBA1568 > SSEF01. The sequence goes on along the minus strand of CAYLPD010000013.1, from coordinate 11,858 downwards.
GCTGCCCCTCGGCGTTCGGTCCAGGTGAATGTTGCCACGGCCTACACGTATACCTATTGTCCGGCGAACCTGACACTCGATGTAGGGAATACCAGTCAGTTGCATTTGTATCGTCGTTCGGATGCCACTTCGGTAGCGTGTGCCACACCGTTTGCTAACCCGGGAACAACTGAAATTACGAGTTTGGGATCAACTGTTTGGACAAGTAACAATGCTGGTATCGCCGCAGTTAACAATGTAGCTTCTAAGGGGCTGGTCACGGCAGTGGCTGGTTCGGTTATACCAGCGCTCATCTCAGCAACTGACAGTGGCGCGAGTACCGGGTTGTCGGTCCCAGTGACGGTGAACTTGCCGCCCCCACCCGACTATCGTCTCTGTCCAATCTCTACGGCAGTAGGTGTCGGTGGGACGACTCAGGTTCGGGCGTACCATATCGCCAGTGGGAGTATCAACTGCTCCAATACTATCGGTGCGACTGAAGTCACGGGAAGTGTAAATTGGTCCAGTAGCAACAGTGGTATCGCGACCGTGGACAACGGCGCAAGTAAAGGGCAGGTGAGTGGCATTAGTGCCGGGAACGCTTCCATTAGCGCCAGTAGCTATCTTGGTTTGACGGCTGCCCCGATCACTATTACCGTTACTTGCGCTCCCGCTTGGAACTGTGATACCTATGCCGGTCGGCAAGCCAATGCTTGTCCCGATGAGACGTGGACTGTAGTCGACAGTTGTGGTGGTACCCGGTCCTGTAGCGGTACTCGAAGCTGTGACTTCAATTGGAAAGAAGTCCAGCAGCAATAACTCGACTGGTGTCTGAGTAGGCCAGCGATTTTCTCATCCTCTCTTCGACGGTCGGGGAGAGGATGTTCAGTTTCTGTTCTCTGGTGATGACTGGTACCGGATACTGCGTTTCCAGGGGTGGGCTTCTGGCAAGGCGGGGTTGACGATATTCTCTAGCAGTCTATAATAGAGAGTGCTAATTCGAGGTGTAATCCAATAAGCTTATCCGTATGGCGAAGCAAGTTATTTTCAGCGAAGATGCCCGCAGGCGGGTCAAGGCCGGGATCGACAAAGTGGCCAATGCTGTCCGCGTGACGATGGGTCCAAAGGGGCGCAATGTGCTCCTCGGCAAGGCGTATGGCGGACCGACCATCACCAATGACGGTGTCTCCATTGCCAAAGAAATTGAACTTCCGGATCCATTTGAGAACCTGGGTGCCGAACTCATCAAACAGGTAGCCGAGAAGACCAACGATGTCGCGGGGGATGGGACGACAACTGCAACCGTGATCACTCAAGCGCTCGTTCGTGAGGGGCTAAAGTTTGTCGAAACGGGGATCAATCCGGTGGGAATTCGTCATGGCATGGAAGCCGCGAAAGACGATGTGATCGCGCTCCTGCAGAAACACTCGAAAAAAATCACCTCCAAAGAAGAAAAAGTGAACGTCGCAACGATTTCAGCTGAGTCAGAAGAAATGGGGAAAATGATCGCCGATGTGATGGAGGATGTCGGAGAGGATGGTGTGGTGACGGTAGAACAGTCACAGACGATGGGACTCTCAAAGGAAGTCGTCACAGGGATGAATTTTGACAAGGGTTATATCTCGCAGTACATGATGACCGATGTCGCCAGCCAGACTGCCGAGATCAAAGATCCCTACATCCTGATTACAGACAAGAAAATTTCCTCCATGCAGGAGATCCTGCCGATGCTGGAAAAAATGGCTCAGAGTGGGAAGAAGGATGTCGTTATCATTGCGGATGATGTCGATGGAGAGGCACTGGCGACACTGGTGGTCAATCGTCTCCGGGGTGTACTCAATGTCCTCGCTGTGAAGGCTCCCGAGTTTGGCGATAACCGCAAGGCAGTGTTGGAAGACATTGCAATTTTGACGGGTGGACAGGTGATCTCCTCTGATAAAGGCATGAAGCTTGAATCAACCGAACTCACGATGCTTGGGCGCGCAGCCAAGGTCATCGCGACCAAGGACGAAACGACGATCGTTGGTGGCAAGGGGAAGAAGAAAGATATCGATGCGCGGGTTGCTCAGTTGCGAGGCCTCATGGAGAAGGAGACCAATCGTGGTCAGTATTCTGATTTTGCGCGCTTCCAGAAGCGGATGGCCAAGCTTGCCGGTGGCGTAGCAGTGATCCGAGTCGGCGCTGCGACCGAGACGGAGCTGACCTATATGAAACACAAGATGGAGGATGCAGTGGCTGCGACCAAGGCAGCGATCGCTGAGGGGATCGTTGCGGGTGGTGGCACAGCCTATGCAAAAGCCTCAGCCGCCATTGCTCAGACGAGACAGAACAAAGGTAAGTCGGTGAATCATGATGACCATGAATTTTCAGCAGGCTATACCGCATTACTGAAGTCACTGTATGAACCACTCCGGCAAATTGCAGTGAATGCTGGTACCCAGGAAGAGGCGGTTGTGATGAATCGGATTGTTGAGTCAAAAAATCCTCACTTCGGTTACAACGCGCTGACTGGGGAGTTTGAGGAGGATATGCTGAAGGCGGGTATCATTGATCCGTTGAAGGTCACTCGAACGGCTCTTGAAAATGCTGTGTCAGTGGCTGCGCTCCTGCTTACCACCGAAGCTGCGGTAGTCGATCTGCCGGAGGAGAAGAAGGATGCTGCGGCCGGTATGCCGGGTATGGGTGGGATGGGCGGCATGATGTAAGGCATCGCCCGTTTTAGGTGCGGAGCGTGAGCATCAGGAGTGGAGGAAGGGGCCAGCGATGGCCTCTTCTTGCTTGTTCGCATGATGTTGAGTAGGGTGATGTATAATAGAAACAAACACAAAACAGATCAACCCTATGCAAATTCAGCCTGGGCAGTTGCAGGAGTTTCTCCTCGATTCCAATTTCATCACGAAAGAGAAACTTGATTCAGCTATTGTTGCGTGCAAGGCTGAGGGGAAGGATCTCGCTGCTTGTCTCCTGGAGAAGAAATATATTGAGGAATCCGAACTCCAGAAGGTGTATGCGTATGTGCTCGGTATCCCATTTGTTGATTTGTCCAAAGAGGCGATCCCGTTCGATATCCTCTCGATTGTTCCAGAGCCGATTGCAAAGAAGTACAACATCGTCGCTTTCCAGAAGTCGGGGACGAATTTGAAGGTCGCGATGCTCAACCCGGAAGATATTCAGACCATTGACTTCATCAAGAAGAAGACGGGGCTGAAGATTGTCCCTTGTCTTACCTCGCGCGAGAGTATTCAGGTTGTATTGCGTCAATACGAAAAGAGTTTGAAAGCCGAGTTCGGGGATATACTGACCGACGAGGTGAATAAAAATGAAGAAGAAGCCAATGATGGCGATCTGGAAAAGATAGCTGCTGGTCTTCCGATTATTCGGATCGTTGATACGCTTCTGAAACACGCTATTCTTCAGTCCGCTTCGGATATTCATATCGAGCCGCTGGAGACAGAAGTAATCGTCCGGTATCGTATCGACGGGGTGCTGCATGATGCAATGACACTTCCCAAAGATGTTGCTTCCGGTCTGGTAGCGCGAATCAAGGTGCTTTCGAATTTGAAGCTTGATGAACACCGTATTCCTCAGGACGGTCGATTCAAGATTGAAAAAGAGGAGTACAAGATATCGTTTCGGGTGAGCATCCTCCCGATTTTTGACGGGGAAAAGATCGTTATGCGCCTCCTGGATGAGTCCTCTCATGGACTGACACTGGAGAAGATGGGCCTGGTTGGCGAACCATTGGAGAAAGTACGGCGAGAGATCGGAAAACCGAACGGGATTATCTTGGTTACCGGTCCGACCGGTTCAGGAAAGACCACCACGCTCTATACGGCCATGGATATCTTGAATACGCCGGACGTGAATATTTCGACGGTTGAAGACCCGGTTGAGTACCGGATGCTCAGAGTGAATCAAACCCAGATCAATCCAAAAGTTGGTATGACATTTGCGGCGGCGCTGAGAGCCCTGCTTCGCCAAGACCCAGATATTATCATGGTGGGTGAAATTCGTGATGAAGAAACGCTCGAAATCGCTCTGCATGCTGCGATGACTGGTCACCTCGTGCTTTCTACATTGCACACCAATTCGGCTGCAGCGACACTGCCGCGGATGCTGGACATGGGAGCGGAACCCTTTCTGATCGCTTCGACAGTGAATGTCATCATTGCTCAACGGTTGGTGCGACGGCTGTGTGTCGAATGTCGCAAGTCGTATACGCTTGATGCCAAGGAGATCGAGTCACTTGGGAAACTCTACAAATTGGATGACATCTTTGCAGTGCTCAAGAAAAACCCGATGTCGAAACAGTATGTCGAAAAAGCCAAGGCGTGGGGGGATGTCGAATTCTACAAGGCTGCAGGCTGTGAGCAGTGTAATAACGAAGGGTACCGTGGTCGGGTAGGGGTATATGAAGTGCTCGAAATGGATACGGACATCCGCAAGCTCGTCACGCAGTCTGCAACGAGTGAGGCCATCGAAAAACAGGCGCGCCAAAACGGGATGGAGACGATGGTCGAGGATGGTTTTATCAAGATCGTACAGGGGATGACCTCAATTGAGGAAGTAATGCGGGCGACGAAAGAATAGCCCTCTCAAAAGATATCGGAAGGGCTATTTCGCGAAGAAACCATCGTCACGGAGCGCCCGACGGATGTGGGCTTTTGCGGATGTTGTTTTTGCAAAGATGAGCCAGTCACGGCTGGGTTTCTTCTTGTTCTTTTCAGTCAAAATTTCAATCACCTGGCCGTTGACGATATGATGGTCGAGGGGGATGATTTTCCCGTCTGCTTTGGCGCCTGTGGCGGCATCACCAATTTCGCTGTGGATGGCATAGGCGAAGTCAATGGGAGTCGCATCTTCTGGGAGTTCGATGATGTCACCTCTGGGGGTGAAAGCAAAAATCCGGTTTTTGAAAAAATCAATTTTCAATCCCTGGAGAAATTCTTCGTCATCACGACCGATTTCCTTTTGCCATTCTTGGAGTTGGCGGACCCATTCGAGTCCGCGGGGTTCTTCAACGGCAGCGGCTTTCTTCTTGCGAGTGAAGAGATCCTTCCAACTGCGACGGGTGCGTTCTGTATAAATCCAGTGGGCGGCAATCCCAAATTCAGCCTCCGTGTGCATTTTTTCGGTGCGGATTTGGATTTCTAGGATACGTCCTTGTGGGCCAAAAACGGTGGTATGGAGTGATTGGTAACCATTAGGCTTCGGGAGAGAAATGTAGTCTTTGATTCGGCCCACCATCGGACGGTACTCACGGTGGATGATTCCGAGCGCCTCATAGCAGTCAGCGACGTCAGGGACAATGATACGGATAGCAATCAGGTCATAGATCCGAGTGATATCCATGTCATGACGCTCCAACTTTTTGAAGAGTCGGTAGAGATACTTCGTTCGCCCGCTGATATCCACAACTTTGATTTTTTCCTTTTCAAGCAGTGTTCGGAAGAGTATGACTGTTTCATCCATGTAGGCTTTGCCCTGATGTAGATAGGTTTCCTCTATCTTTTTTGTTTCAGCGTAGTGTTCTGGATCGAGGTATTTGAAGCAGAGATCCTCGAGTTCCCCCTTGATTTCCCCGATGCCCAATCGATTTGCAATCGGACAGTAAATTTCCATAGTTTCCCGCGCGATTCGTCCTTGCTTGGCAGCGGGAACATATTCGAGTGTTCGCATGTTATGTAATCGGTCGGCGAGTTTGATAATAACGACGCGAATATCTTTGGCCATCGCGAGAAACATCTTGCGAAGGTTTTCAAGAAAGTATTCCTCGTGTGAACCGCGCAGTCTGATTTTTCCGAGTTTTGTCACACCATTGACCAGGTAGGCTACTTCTTCGCCGAACCGAGATTCTATTTCGGAGAGCGGGATGGTGGTGTCTTCGGGTACATCATGGAGGAGTCCGGCAATGAGGGTGGTCACATCCATACCGATTTCTCCGAGTGTTTTGGAGACTTGCAGGGCATGGGTGATATAGGGATCGCCAGATCGACGGAGTTGGCCGGCATGAGCGGTATTGGCGAACGCAAAGGCTTCACGGAAAAGTTTTTCCTGATCGCTTCGGAGCGGGAAACGATGGGCCTTGATGACATCATCGATAGAGATATCCGCCATAGGGTGTGATGAGCAGTGATGACTTTTCGCGGGGTTCTTGACCTGGTCATTTTCCCATGTTTGGAGGCTCTCTTCAAGGCTGCTGCAGGCTCGGCTTGACTTATGCAACTAAGTTGCTATTATGTCGGCATGCTTGATGCTTGCACTGAAAAACTCACGGCCCAATCTTTGCGCCAAACTGACACGCGTCGGGTCTTGCTCGAAATTTTCCACGCTGCAACGGGACCGTTGGCTCCGCCGGATATCGTTACTCTGTGCCACCGGGCGGGCAGAAGGGCCAACAAAACTACTATTTACCGCGATCTTGCAGCGATGGAGCAAGCGGGTATCCTTCAGAAGGTCATCGTGAGTGATCGGAAGCAGTATTTTGAATTGACGGAGCGCGGACATCACCATCATTTTATCTGCCTAGAATGTGCTAGGGTGGAGGACATTGTGCTGGATGAGTTTGATGTTGCGCGACATGAGGCACAATTGGTGCAGCAGAATGGTTTTTCTATTCTCCGGCACTCGTTCGAATTTTTTGGTCTCTGTAAGCTGTGTAAAGAATAAATGCTATGGACATCACAACCTATGCATATGCGTTCGGCAGTGTCCTGACAGTGAGTCTGCTTTCTTTGGCGGGTATTAGCCTGCTTTCCTTTCGTGAGGCCGCATTTCGTCGATCGATTCCGCTGTTCATCAGCATTGCGGTTGGTGCGCTTCTCGGTGATGCATTCATTCATCTCATACCACAGGCTTTCATTGATGCAAAAAATACAAACACTGTCGGCCTTCTGGTGATCTCTGGTATCCTCTCGTTCTTTGTTCTCGAAAAACTATTGCACTGGCATCATCATGGCGAAGATCTGGAAGGAGATCAGATTCATCCAGTTGGTAGGCTGGTGCTCATATCCGATGGCGTTCACAATTTTCTGGATGGAGTTGTTATCGCAGCGAGCTTTGCGGTCGCTCCATCTCTTGGATTCGCGACGACATTGGCCGTTATGCTCCATGAAATACCTCAGGAGGTCGGTGACTTTGCGGTGCTTTGGCATGCCGGTTACACAAAGAGACGGGCGCTTTCCTTGAATTTTCTATCGGCTTTGTGCGCGCTGCTTGGCGCTGCGGCATTCTTTGTCATCGGTGAATTTTTTTCTGCTTCTTTGACCGCGGTCTTTGTTCCCTTGACCGCTGGTGGTTTCATTTACATTGCAATGACTGACCTTATCCCGGAGCTGCACAAGACAAAACCCGGGAGGGGATCGTTCAATGAGTTTGTCGCAGTGCTTTCAGGAGTAGGCATGATGTTTCTTCTGGCCTTTTTTGAGTAGAGACTGACAAGAATCATTTGGTTTCGGTATGATCAAAGAGTGGCTTGCTTTGATGCTGACCCGTTTTTTCTTCTATCAAGCAATCATGAAGACTGCTCTATTTTTTGTCAGGGCGATGATTTGGACACTCTTTCTTGCTACAGCGTTCGGGGATGGTTTTGGTCCCTTCCATCATCAAGGATTGACACAGGGGGCACAGGGCGCCAGTAGGTTTTGCCTTGATGGCATGCTTGCAATCCGGGTAGTTTGAACAGCTGTAGAAAATCCCGAACCGGCCCCGTCGCTCCGTCATTTCTCCTTTCTGGCACGCTGGACACGGCACGCCTGTAGTAACCAGGTTTGCTGGATCATCCTTTTTTACGTACTTACACTTTGGATAGTTGCTGCAGGCAACGAATCTCCCGAAACGACCTGCGCGTTCGACCAGTTCTCCTTTCTCGCATTTTGGACATTTTTCGCCGGTTGGTTTTGGCCCTTCGACAACGTTTCCCTCAAGCGTCAGTGCACCGGTGCAATCCGGAAAGCGACTGCAGCTATAGAATTTCCCAGTTCGTCCGAGTTTCACGATCATGTCGCTTCCGCAGAGCGGGCAATGCATTTCTGCTGGTGCGGCACCAAGATTTGAAATTTTGTCGAGCTTGTCTTTACTCTTTACTTGTTTGGAGAAGGGACCATAAAAATCTTTGAGCGTTTTGGTGTACTCCCGGGTACCGAGTGCAATCTCATCGAGTTGATTCTCCATGTCGGCGGTAAAGGTATCCGAGAGAATTTCGGAAAAATGAAGCGACAGGAAATCATCGACTACCTCACCTGTTTCGGTTGCCAAGAGTGTTCGACCATCCTTTTCGACATAACCGCGTGTTTGGATAGTTTGGATAATGGAAGCGTACGTCGAGGGGCGACCGATACCACGTTTCTCGAGTTCTTTCACCAGGCCAGCCTCAGTGTACCGCTTGGGCGGCTCAGTCCACTTTTCTTCGCTTATGAGAGTCTTGAGGGTGAGTGTTTCACCCACGGTCACCTTCGGAAGCTCTGTGTCTTCGCCCCGAGCAGCTGTATCCTCAGCGAGCCAACCGGGCGTAATCACAATTGATCCGGTGGTTGCAAATATCGGAACGGCTGCATGATTCGCCCGTGCGGTGATTTTTGTTCGGAGAATTTCGGCATCAGCCATCTGCGATGCAATGGTCCGCGAGCGGATCAGGGCGTAGAGTCTTTTCTCCTCATCGTTCCGTCCATGACTCTTGAGATCGATATGTGTCGGTCGGATTGCCTCATGTGCTTCCTGGGCATTCTTACTCTTGGTTTTGTACACCCGGGGTACCACTGATTTTGGACCGTACGTCTTTTCGATGTGAACGAGGATGGCCTGCACGGCATCTTGGTTGAGATTGGTTGAATCGGTTCGCATGTAGGTGATGTGACCAGCTTCATAGAGCTTTTGGGCAATTTTCATCGTGCGACTTGGTGCAAAGCCCAACCGCGAGCTGGCCGCTTGCTGCAAAGTCGAAGTCGTAAATGGAGCGTAGGGACTACGCTTGGCGGGAGTTTCCTTGACATCTTCCACTGTCCATACTGCTGCCTTGCCAAGCTGAATGATGTGTTCAGCTTCATCTCTCACGGCTGCTTCATCTGCTTTCGGGCGGGGGAACGTTGTATGGGTGAGCGTGAGGGTAGTCTGGTGAGCGTTGGTGAAGGTTCCGGTGAACTGGATGAACACTTCAGGAATAAAGGCGCGGATCTCTTTTTCGCGGAGGACCAGGATGTGAAGGGCGGGTGATTGGACTCGGCCGGCGGAGAGGCCGTAGCGGAGTTTCTTCCAGATGAGACCTGATAAATCATAGCCCACGAGTCGATCAAGAACGCGCCGGGCCTCTTGGGCTTTGCGGAGGTTGATATCGAGCGGTCGCGGATGAGTGATCGCTTCTTTCACTGCGGCCGGAGTGATTTCATAAAAGAGCACACGAGCCGGTTTCCGTATCCCGCATGTTTCTGCGACATGCCAAGCGATAGCTTCACCTTCTCGGTCGGGGTCAGTAGCCAGCAGTACCGTGGTACTTTTCTTGGCTAGCTTCTTAATCGACTCAACGATCGCTTCCTTGCCCGGCGAAATGACATACTGAGGGATGAAGCCGCCCTTGATATCGATGGCTGATTTGTTGCTCTTTGGGAGATCTCGGACATGACCGACGGACGCAACCACCGTGAACTCACCATCAAGATATTTTTCAATCGTTTTTGCTTTGGAAGGGGATTCGACGATGAGGAGTTTCATAGAAACTTGAAAATGTACATTTCAGAATTGAAAGGGGATGGAAAATTAAGTGGTCGGTAATGAACAGAGCGATTCTCCATCTTGAAATTTACATTTTACCTTTGATATAGTGCATGTTCCCAATGTTTTTGGCAAGGCCGCGGAGTTCAAGCTTCGTCAAAGCCATATTGACTCGCATCGTCTCTAGTCTAACGAGCGCGGTGAGGTTGTCAATGTGGAGGCCTTCATGGGTGAGGGCTGCAAAGATCATGGATTCGTCTGGCGTGAGATGGAGGACGGCTGGGTCAGTGGGGGTTTCAGAGTGCGGTGCAGAGAGGGGGTGGGGTAGCTCGCTCAGGATATCCTGGATGTTCGTTACGAGTCGAGCGCCATCTTTGAGGAGGGCGTGAGTACCAACTGAAGCAGGGGAGAAAATAGAGCCCGGAACGGCGAATACCTCGCGGTTGTAGTCAAGTGCCAGCCGGGCCGTAATGAGGCTCCCGGATTCCTCAGTTGCTTCGACAACAACGACCCCTTGGCACATTCCTGCCATGATTCGATTGCGTGCGGGGAAAGTCCCGCTGTTGGCATTGGTATTTGGAGCGAGTTCTGAAATGAGCGCGCCGTGTCCAATCACCGTGTGCGCGAGTTGCAGATGGGACTGGGGTGAGATACTGGCATCATCGATGCCACTCCCGAGGACAGCCAGTGTCTCGCCGCCGGCATCGAGGGTTGCTTCGTGAGCGATGGAATCAATACCAAAAGCGAGTCCAGAGACGATCATATATCCCGCTTGTGAGAGTGATCGTGCGAATTCTCGCGCGACCTGCTTGCCATAGGCTGTGCATTTTCGTGAGCCGACAATGGCAATGAGCGGTTGTTGATTCCAGCTTTGGAAATTCCCTCGAACATACAGGAGCGCCGGTGCATCGGGGGTTTCAGCCAGGTGGGTTGGAAAGGCAGGATCTGTAAACGGGAGAACATGGATTTGACTCATGCGGAGAATCTCGATTTCCTGTTGGGGGATAAGATTCTGTCGGTGTTCGGCCATGACCGATAATCGAGGCTGGTTGAATGCGCCCCAGTCTTTATTTGTGGCTTCCCAGGCAGCTTGGGCGGTACCAAAGCGGCCGACCAGAAAACGCAGTGTTTTGGCACCACAGCCTGGTAGGCGGTTCAAGAGATGAAAAGCCAGGGATTCATTCATATAGTCAGCCATTCTAGAGGAAGGCACGGCAGAAGGCAAATGGATGCCTCCACCTACCCAGCCTTGACCATCTCTCGGATTCTCGCTAGGTTATAGCCATGTTTGGCTGGATGGTCCAGCGGAACGAACCTTGAAAAATCGAGGAGCTAACATGTTGATAGACTCTCATCATCCGTCTGTACGGGCACTGGTTACCGAATGGGTTGGCACTCAATCCGCCTCAGAAGAAGATCGCTTCAGGGTGTCCATGGCCCTCAAAGAACAGTTGGCCGATCAGATTCTGGGATGCATCGCTTCGTTTGGGGGCGAGCTTTTGTTGATGCAGCATAGGTTTCTCACCATGCTTCCAAGCGGGGCACACAGCTTCGCTTACGGGTCTGAAATGATGTCGAAGACGGTCTACTGGACGCATGTGGCACGAATTCTCGCGCCCCCGACGGTCCTCAAGGAACATTCATCGGGATCGGAAATCGGTTGCGATGGTGTGAATATCTGGTTTGCGTCATCGACGATATACTACATTCCTGTGGCATGGCAGTGGGCACTGTATCCGTTCTATCCGAACGGCGGCAATCAACCATCCTTCGGTTTCACGAAGCCGGGGAGACGACTGGACTGGATCTGGATGAGGACATCGAAGCCAGAGGTTCCGAGCGTTCCCAGCTCCGACCCATTGAATATCAGTGGCTTCGGGGATAACCTCTTTCGACTTCGAAAAGGGCAGTATGACTGGGCGACTAAGACCTGTCTGGCTGTTGGTACCGAGGCAGTGGGTCTGTGGCTCGCTGAGCATCGTAGTCAGGAGTCTTTCAAGCGGCTCGTCGACTACTGACCGTGTTGGTCCTTGCGTCGACGTCTCTGGGCCCGGGATTCTCGCATGAGACTCGGGCCCAATCTATTTTGTATACTGAAACCATGAACATTACCAAACAATACTGGCCCATGAAGAGCGAGCCGAGCGAGTACTCGATCGATGATTTGGCCCGAG
>CAYLPD010000012.1:19637-33477 GCA_964385515.1 uncultured Bdellovibrionales bacterium | reverse complement strand
ACAAGGCATCCGTAGCGGAAGCTGTGGATGAATCACCTCCTTTCTAGGGAGTAATCGGTGTACCTGCCAGGAGACCTCTCATATCGGGAGCATCTCTGAAGCGGGGAGAGTTGATGGTCAACATCAAGTTCTCAACCAGATATCTGGTCGATCTGCTTTTCTCAAGGCAGATTACAAGTAGTAGAAGAATTAGGACTAACCGCAAAAGACTCGCGATCAGCGCGACTCTCTTCCCGCTGACGGGGAAGTTTCACAATCAATATTCTTGAGAGAGTACTCTCGCAGAGTACCTTCCAGTGTGTCCGGCTGTCACCGGATGGACATCTTGGCTGGATACCCAAGGTGGGCCGTAGCGAGCTCTTCACCAGATGCAAAGCTGGTCAAACGGCATCACATCGATGCTGGGAAGTGTCCCTCATTATGAGGCATGCTCGTGCAATTCGGGAAATAATTGAGGGTCCGAGCAGGGGGCGACATCCCCCAATGGTCATCGCCTCGAAAAAGTCCCGGGCAAAGCACTGGGGGAAACGGGGTCGGATGTCAACATCCGATTCCCACCCATTCGAGAGGGAGACATGCATCGCATGCACTCCTTCTCTCTCAAGAGTATTGATCGTTGTCGGTGGGACAGTCCTTTGCTGGGCGACTCCGTGAAGAGGTTCCGCTTTATATGGTCAGCACTCTCCGCACGAATATCCAAGGATCAAGGAATTTCCTTCTGATACCGTGTAAGGCACGAAACCAGTCGCAAGACTGGTTTTTTGTATTATGGGTGAGTAGCTTCTCACTATAAACTCAGATGGTAGAATAGGAACATAATCATTGTCTTTGACTTTGAAAAAGGACACCTCAAAACTGAAGGCAATTGACTTTTTCTGCTCTGGTGGCGGGATGAGTTTCGGTATGCAGCAGGCTGGAGTAAAGGTTTTGGGAGGAATTGATTTTGACAAAGATTGTAAGGAGACTTACGAGTCAAATGTTCGTGGTGCAAAGTTTTTGCTGGCAGACGTAACGAAACTAGAAACTGAGTCCCTAACGGACGAGTTTGGCATCAAAAAAAATGATAGTGATCTCGTATTGATCGGGTGTAGTCCGTGTCAGTACTGGACGATTATCCGAACAACGAAAGCAAAATCTGAAAAGTCAAAAAACTTACTTCATGAATTCCATCGCTTTGTGAGGTTCTATAACCCTGGATACGTAGTCGTTGAAAATGTCCCAGGAATTCTAAAGAAAAAAAAAGAAAGCGGACTGGATAGATTTGTAGGTGACTTAGAGAAGCAAGGGTATACTGTTAAGTTCGAAATTGTAAGCATCGATCAGTTCGGTGTTCCAGAGTCGCGAAAAAGATTTTCATTGATTGCATCTCGTTTAACCAAAGAGCCAATCTTTCCGAAAGCAGGTAATAAGAGAATTACCGTTCGCGACGTGCTTGGTCCAAAAAACGGATTTCCAAAGATTCCCGCGGGTCATATTGATACAACGCCATTCCGCCACACTACTTCGGCGTTATCTCAAAAAAACCTGAAGCGGATTCAGTTGACCCCAAAAGATGGAGGGTCAAGACATGCTTGGGCAAATACATCGTTACAGCTTGAGACATACAAAAAGAGCGGGGAGGATTCTTTCTCCGATGCATACGGAAGAATTTCATGGGATAAACCCGCCCCAACCATCACTACGAAATTTACGAGTATATCCAATGGTCGTTTTGCACATCCTGAGGAGAATCGCGGACTTTCTCTTCGGGAGGGAGCAACTATCCAAACATTTCCAAAGAGTTATTTATTTTACGGAAACAAATCTTCAGTTGCACGCATGATTGGAAATGCAGTGCCCCCGTTGTATGCCAAAAAAATTGCTCAAGCCATAGTTGAAAGACATGGAAAACACTAATCACGAAGGGGCTTTAAAAATGTCCTTTGATCCAAATACGATCGAACACCTAGGTGTTCGTATGTATTCAACTCTTCCACCCGTGTTGGCTGAGCTAATTGCTAATAGTTACGATGCTGATGCAAAAAATATCATTCTTACATTGAATGACTCGGGACGCGAAAAAGAGATTGTTCTGGAGGATGATGGGGTTGGGATGACGTTTGATGAAATAAATAAAAAATTTCTTAGAATAGGCCGAAATCGTCGAGCTGAAGATGGTACAGGCCTTACACTGGGTGGTAGAAAACCGATCGGTAAGAAGGGATTGGGTAAGCTATCATTTTTTGGCATTGCACACGAAATTGAGATTATGACGATCAAAGCGGGAAAGTTAAATGCCTTTAAAATGGACTGGGAGTCTATAAAAAGGGAAACAGGCGAATATGCGCCAGTAATGATCACCAATGATGAGCCATGTGATTTGAATTCTGGGACAAAAATTACGTTGAGGAAACTTCAGCGTGAATCCGATTTTTCACCTGAGTCTATAGCGACAAGTCTCTCGAAGATATTTATTGTAGACCCCGACTTTAAAATATTGGTTCGCCATAACCAGGATGGTGATGTGGTTGTTACAAACGAAAGAAAGTATACCGATTTGGATAAAGAAGTTGAATGGGATATTCCGGCTGATGCTGGTGTTACAAGTGACTATGAGAACAAGATTCTTGTTACGGGTCATTTGATTGCAACAGAAAAACCGATATCACCAAAAACTAATATGCGTGGTATAACCCTCTTTTCAAGGAAGAAGCTGGTGAACCAGGCAGAGTATTTTTCTGATAGCACATCGAGTCACTTCTTTTCCTATCTAACAGGATGGCTCGAGGTTGATTTTATTGACGATTTTTCTGAGGATGTTATTTCGACCGATAGACAGTCTCTAAACTGGGATCATCCAGAAGTAAAAAAACTGAGAGAGTATCTTCAGGAATTAATTAGATGGCTTGAAAAAGATTGGCGCGATAAAAGAAAGACTAAGAGGCAAGCGTCAATTTCAGTAGCGACTGGCGTGAATATACCTGAATGGTTTGAGAAGCTACCAGAAGAAATTCGCAATCAGATAGAGCCTTTAGTACAAATGATCGCTAAGGATTCTGAACTACCAATCGACTCCATGAGTGCGGCCGTTAAGAGGATACACGGGCTCATTCCTGAGTATGCTTACTATCAGTGGAGATACCTGCATCCAGAAGTGCAGAGAGCGTCTAGACAGTATTACGAAGATAAAAACTACTATACTGCGTTCCTCGAGGCTTCAAAGGCATATATAAATAAGGTTAGGAAAGATTCGGGGTCATCGGTACAAGACGACTCGAACATGATGGAGAATGTATTCAAGCTATCTGACCCGGTGATATCAGTTACTGAAGGATTTAAGCGGGCTAACGGTGATGGTTTCGACGACGATACTTTGACTGGCATTCGAAACGCTCATAGGGAATTTTCGCATGGAGTTCTCGTTGGTGGCAGGAATCCTGTTTCACATGAGGAAATTGCTGATTTAAGGGATTCAAATTTGTTTACTGAGAGAGATTGTCTAGATGCTCTGAGCCTCCTTTCGCATCTGTTTTTTCGATTAGACCGATCAAAAAAGATAAAGTAGTGTGGTCTTTGGATGAAAAGTTGAAAGCCGCCTCGGAGTGATTCGGAGGTTTTTGTTTGACGGCGGACCAGCTCCGCGCTAGATTGGCTCTGAACCTAACTTTTCTGTATGGGTAAGAAAATACTGCTGTGGGTGCTTGCGGTGACAGGGATCATTCTCGGGATGAGTTCGATTTTTGATGAGCTCAAGACCGATAATATGTTACGTGAGATTTTGATTGTTTTTGTGACTATTCTTCTGGTGACTCGGCTCGTATTTGACGACGCGTATCGCCAGGCGTCTTTCCGTCGAGCGTGCTTTCTTTACGCGATCAATGTTATTGTCTCGGCAACCTTCTTTATCTCGCTACTTTTTGTGCTGAATACTGTTATGCCAAAGCTTTCGGCGCTGGAACGAGAGCAGAATCCGGACAACTTGCTCTTTCAACAATATCAGGAACGGCTCCGCGCATTGCAGGCAGAATCTTTCAATGTGCAAGAACGGCTGAGAGCCGGGGATACGATCGACGAGCAAGAGTATCGTGATTTTCAAGTAAAGTTGAATGCGATGCAGGGTACGTTGGATGAGCAGAAAGGAGAAGAGAGTCTTCCTTCCCGTCAAAAGGAGGAGGCACTTCTCCGTGAGCTCGCTGAGACGAATAATGAGCCGGTCTCATCGACAGCGATAGTCATCGATAAAGAAGAATCAGATTTTCTGCGGGGTCGAGTCGTGTTTGCAGCAGAGCCGAAGAAGAACGGCATCTTTTTTGCCAGGCAGAGAAAGGATACCGGCAAGTGGGAAATTTTTCAGAACCAGATGAACGACGGTCTTGATTGCGACGGGTATGAGGGCTTGGAAGCCGAGATCCCGAAATCGATGCTGGAAGATTGTATCAAGTATGAGAAGGATGGAAAGATTCGGGCGGCTGATGGTTGGGAGCTAACGAAGGGCGATCCGAGTAATGACTGTTCGGCAGTCACGTATTCAGGTGAAGTCGAAATTGACGCTTGGTTTGAGTGGCGGAATAGTTATGTGGAAAAAACTTGGATGCTTGCGGTGACTGATGACGATCGACCGAAGCTACTCCTCGGCTGGTCATGGAAACCATATTTCCTGATTCCTGATATATCCGACAAACTGCGTGCAAAGCTGATGACTGCCTCTCCGGAAAAACCTGCCAAGGTTACGGTGAAAAAGATGCATTACTACTGCGAGGGAGCCCCCTGGCTCGATATCGAGTAAGGAAAAATTGAAAGCCATCTCGGAGTGATCCTGGGTGGCTTTGTTTTAATGGTCTTTGTATTCTCTAATTCGAGCGAATTGACGGAGGAGAAATCAGCCCCGGTCGTGGTCGACGGTCTTGCTGATGGAATTGTACAGACTGACGACGTAACATGTTAGGATGAGTGCATGCATACAAAGTGGCAAGACATCATCCATTTTTGGTTCGAGGAATGTACGCCGAAAGATTGGTGGGGCGGGGCGGTGGCGTTTGATGAGCGTATTCGTTCGCGCTTCCTTGAAACGCACAGTGCGGTTGTCCGTGGAGAGATGGAGGGGTGGCGCGAATCTTCCCGGGGGAGACTGGCAGAAGTGATCGTTCTTGATCAGTTCTCACGGAACATGTTTCGTGGTATGCCGGCAGCCTTTGCTACGGATTTCTTGGCACTCGCACTCGCCCAAGAGGCTGTCCGAGGTGGCCATGATACACCATTGAATAACACTGAGTGCCAGTTTCTCTATATGCCTTTCATGCACAGTGAGTCACGAGTTGTTCATGAACAAGCTAAACTGTTGTTCAAGAGGCTCGGTGATAGCCAGGGCTATGAGGCAGAACATAAAAAAATCATTGATCGCTTTGGGCGCTATCCTCACCGCAATGCCATCCTCGGCCGGGCTTCCACTGTTGAAGAAGTTGAGTTTATGAAGACACACAAAGGGTTCTGACACCTTGAAATGTTAGTCGCCCTTCGCCTTTCCGGTATGTGGACTGCCGATGTACAATATCCACCCGGCGGACACTTATGCCCACGGTGGGCAGGGGATGTATGGTCTACAGGTGCACGGACATGTTCTCCAGACGGTACTTGATCTCATTCGGCGTGGCAAGAAATGCCTTGAGAAGGATCGTTTCTCCACCTATCCGACGGTCCATGAAGTGACACCACGGCTAGATGATGGCCAGCCCCTGCTCCGTGGGACGGTCGAAATTCCTCGACCAATCCTGAAGCGTCTCCACGAGGAAGAGATCACTCTCACGCAAGCGGCAACCGAGTTACGGGAGGTAGTGTTGCCCTACGAATGGCAGATGCTTCTCGTGGCGGTACGGATGGCAGCGCGGCGCCTCCGTGAATCTGTGTGAGGCGTTTTGAACGGTCCGCAGCTGCTGATTCGAGATGACATCTTCATTCATTGCTCTCTATTTGCTCCCGAGTTGTCGGAACATCGACACTGGGAGTTTTTCTTTTTGGTTTTTGGGTAGTTTGTACAGAGTGCAATGTAGTGACTAGCAAGAGCAATGTTCCGAAGGCATAAGTGCATCGCACCCCGCGGTCCAGAGATCAGCCTCGTCAAACAGCGGATGGTTGGTGGAGAGACTACTGCTCGAGGAATTCAACCGTGTCGACCATCAGCTGATACTGGGTACGACCGAGATGTCCATAGCGTTGTCCGGGAGTAGCATACAGTACACCAGTCGCCCGGATTCGGGACTTGATTTGCCCATCCTCCTGCCTCATTGTGGAGTGAGTGCGCATAAATTGTTCGAATGCACTCACGGCATTGCCACCCTCGGACTCAATGAAATTCACCCAGATGAGTTTGTCGAGGAGGGCGACTTCGAAACCCGAGCCGAATTCACCTTCATAGATAATGCGCTTCCGGTTCAGGGATGCGATCGTGCCATCTGCGATCATACGGGAAAAAGTCTCTTTTGTGATGACTTCTTTTTCTGGTGCTGGAAAGGGGAGAATGTCAAGCTGGTCAACAACGATGACATCATTTTCGATTGGCCGGGTTGGCGTTTTCATGAGATCAATGATGAATTTTCCTTTGACGCTCACACGCTGTTCACCGCGGTAGAGTGGCGCCACGCGAGCGTAGCGGTTGGGATCATCGGGCGTGAATGGTGGAGAGACGAGATCGAGGCCGCGGACATAGTCCGGCGAAAGAATTTTCATGTACTCGGTATATTTTTTTGTTCCATCCGGTGATGGGAGTGGCCCCGTGTCCATGTAGTCTCTGATTTCGATCGGGCGACCATTGTAGGCCTGTCGATTGGCTGAGAGATCCCCAAGTGTTATGAGGGCATATTTCTCGTTGGTCATAGTTTTGGGTGTGACTGGGTTTGTTTGTGGCGTATTGTGAGTCGGATTTGTCTGATCATCACTCGGTGGTACCGATGTCCCAACGGGTGGATGAGGGAGGATCGCGTCGGTGGTTCTCTGAATGTGCGTTACCCGATAGGCCGACCACAAAGCGATCACCAACGCTGTAAAGGAAAAAAGAGTAAGTACGACACCGACTACGATAAGAGACTTATTCATAATGAGAAAAATACCCAGGGGTAGAGATCATATGTCTATTGTCTCATATTCTTTGTTTATTTCCACTTGGGAAGGGCTTCGCTTTCCTGCATGTTTTCCCGGTTGACCGATGTCGCATAGTCGGTTACTCTAGAGTCTAGGAATATTTTTTCGATTATCAAGATTCTTGAGAGAGTACGCTCTCTCAGGTTGTTTCTTCCAGTGCTCCCACACTGTTTGGTGTGGGTTGGACAGCACCGGGCACACTTTCGTTCGGGGAAAAGTATGGAGAAGCTTGGTCTCCCCACACCCTTTTCTGTAGAGGGGGTGGACGAGGTCAAACACCGTACAGCCTGCACTGGGGGGAGGTTATGTGGGAGGAGTTACTCCTAGATAGCCGACCTATTTGAGAGGAAGTCGACGCAGCGCGTCATTGACTTCTTCTCTCTCAAGAGTTTTGAACTTCCGAAAGACCAGCATGGAGCTGGTTTTTTTGTTGAGCCAGATCTTTGTGAGTTGACCAATGGTAAAAATCAGGCGGTCTATGATATCATAAGCAAAGTAGTCCTCGACCATTTTTTCGAGGACCTTTAAGAAAATAAAACATATGCAAAAAATCCCGAAGGGAGTCATCGCGATTGCGGTGGTGCTTGTGCTCACAGTACTTGTCTATTATCGGTACGCGTTGAAGATGTTACCGGCCGCTCGGACTGAGGAGACGCCAGTGTTTCAGGAGAGCGTGGTTGCTGAGAAACCCCGCCAGGTGAGTGCGGTGGTGACATATGAGGTCACGGGTTATGACATCACGCATGAGGCGCGTTTCACATTGGAGCTCAATGCCCAGGGTGTGATTGAGGGGGCGAAACTTGTAGAAAATCCTACTGGTGAAGCGTCAGATAAACAGGCAGAATTCGCGGCTGGTCTTTTGACAGTGATCAAGGGGAAGAAGCTTTCCGAACTTGCGCCGGTGGACCGGATCGGCAAGTCGACATTGACGACTAATGCGTTCAACAGCGTGCTTGATGAGCTCAAGAAGCAGATCTAGTCTGGCATCATGCACACCATCGAGTTCCAGGGTTTGGGAACTGTCTGGTCGGTCGGAATTGATGCGCCGATCGTGTCGGAACATTTGGAAGAAGCGATTCTTGGCTATGCACGGGATTTTGAATCTCGCTTCTCGCGTTTTCTTCCTGGATCGGAAGTGAATGCCTTTCGTGAGGCAGTCGCTGGTGTGTATTCGATTTCCTCGGAATTTGCCAAACTGCTTGAGCGGGCGATGCAACTTCGTGAGCTTTCGGGCGGTCAATACGATCCGATTGTCGGAGGCGTGCTTGAGTCAGCGGGCTACGGTGCTCAGTCAGGAGTGCCATTGATTCAATACGGTGTAACCTTACCGGTTTGGTCTGTTGTTGGTCGAGAACTCACACTTGATGGTCCGATCGCATTTGATCTCGGCGGTATCGGCAAGGGTTACTGTATTGATCGGATTGCCGACATCATTCGAGCAGCTGGATATGCTCACTTCATTGTTGATGGCGGTGGTGATATGTTCGGTACGCTCAAAGCAGATGGTCGGCCGTGGCGTGTCGCAATCGAATATCCCGGTAAACCGGATATGGCGGCGGGAATGGTTGGACTCCAGAATCAAGGGTTGGCTGTCTCTGATAGTTTTCGGCGCCGGTTTGGGAGTTGGCATCATCTCGTGGACCTGTCTGCGCGGAAAAGTGTTCAGACAGTGATTGGCTGTGCCGCGGTCGCTCCGAATGCATGGGCAGCGGACTGCATGACTTCCGGTCTTTTTGTTGCGTCATCTGAGCGGTATGCGGAACTTGCTCGAGCGTTTGGTGCGACGTATCTCGTTTTTCAGGTTGATGGCCAGGCGCTAGTGAGCCCGGACTGGGTTGGAGAATTGTATGTGGGTGAGGCCGGTTGACAGTCTCTCAACGTGTTGTATACTCTCTAGTGTAAGTAGAGTAAACAAAATGTATGGAAATTCTCACCCAGAAGCAACGCATTGTTCTCCAGGCCATCAAACAGTTCTTTACGGAACACGGTGAAATGCCAACGGTACGTGAAATCAAGATTGAGAGCGGGAAGCTCGGTCTCAACTTAAAGAGCTTGAGAAGTTTTTTTCTTTATTTGAATGCGCTTGAAGAGAAAGGTTATATTGAGCGGACGAGCGAGGATCGGGGTATCCTTCTCAAGGGTGTGAATTCAGATAACTTTGTCCAGATTCCGGTTTTCGGTGCAGCGAGTGCGGGGGCGGCGACTATGTTCGCGGATCAGTACGTTGAGGGGTATCTTCGCGTTTCAAAGCGGCTTGTGAAGGATCACAATGTTTTTGCGGTTCAAGTTTCGGGGACGTCGATGAATCAGGCGAAAGTAAATTCAAAAACGATCCAGAATGGTGACTTTGTTTTGGTTGATGCAGATGTAAAAGAGTACAAGAACGGGGATCGGGTACTGGTGGTGATTGATGGGCTAGCGACGGTGAAGACATATCGTTCCATCGATGGTCGGACTATCGCACTCATGCCAGAATCGACAGATAAACGTCATCAGCCGATATTTCTCACCTCTGAGGATAACTTTGTCATCAATGGCCGGGTCGTTGATGTGCTCAAAATGCCGAAGTAATTCGATGTTCAATGGGAGAGAGTAAAGGAAACGTTGTTTTGCCTCGTTTGAAAGGGTAGAGTGTTTTAGGCAAGAGTGAGGTGAAAATTTGACGCACATGGCTGCGGGACAGATACCGGATGTTTTCCTCAGGGGTGTTGAATATCTCCCCGCGCTATTGGATCTTTGGCGATGCGAAGCGTCTTTTGAAAACAGTCTTGGGTGTGTATGACGTCAGCCCTTTCATCTTGCGCAACTTGACAGAAAAACAGAAAAGAAAATTTTAAGTATACAATGGAGGTGTAGAGGGAGGGGGTTTCCTCAAGGTCGTTCTCTACGAAAGAGTTAGTTAATTGAACAATACTTTATGAAACAGCTTCACATTGTTACGTTTCTCTTGCTCGTTGTTGGTGGGTTGAATTGGCTTTCAGTGGGTCTCTTGGGGACGGATCTCGTCGCCAGCTTGCTGGGTGGCATGTCTTCGATGCTGGCCAAAGCAGTCTATATTCTTGTCGGTCTTTCTGCGGTATATGAGGTAGCCACCCACAAAGCGAGTTGTCGGACTTGCAGCACGGATGGGGCGAGCGCGTCAGGGGCATAGAACCTGAAGCATTTACTAGCGCTCAAGTTTTAGGGCGACTCTTGATGGTTTGTATTTTCATCAACTGTTTTTGTGTGTTTCAAATTGGGGTGTAAGTACTAATTTCTGATGGATCCGGCTATGATACCAGCGCTTTTTGGTATCGGAGACCTGTGTTATTCTGAGTCCAGTTCTTTGAATGTTTCAATCCCGATCGTAGGAGAGAGCGATGGAGACCTTGGTGTATTGGGTGTTAGTTTTTTTCTTGTTCTGTGGGATGGTTACCATATCGGTTGTACTGACCTTCGTCCTGGAGGTGCCGTCTGGTCCGAAGTTCACGGCTCGGACTTGGAATGCAGCCCTTTCAACAGCATGTTGCCGAGGAGTTCGACGACTTCTCCTTGAAGCCTCGTTGTGCAATGGACTAGTGGTCAGCGCAATATTGCATGCTCGCAATCCGACGGATCCGCTTACAGGATTGATAGGACCGGCGTTGTTCACGAGTGTTTTCGTTGCTTTCTTACTCAGTCGAGTGCGTGTGTCGTTGCGTTAGGCGGGAACCCCTTTTTTATTCTTGGCGGCCGAGGTCAGACTTCGGCCGCCTCATTTTTTCATTTTATTGGTATACTGAGAGGGGTAGTGTGGTCTGATTGTCTCGTCTAACGGGTTTTGATATGCGTCTCAAAAATTTGCTACGGAATCCGCGGATACTCCTCCTTCTCGTTGCGCTATATTGTGCAGCGCTTCTGATCTTTGCGCTGGTGTTGGTTCGGCTGGTCGGACTTACGCCCTGTCCGCTCTGTATTCTCCAGCGTTTCTTCTACGCTCTTGTCGGTATTACTGCGCTGGTGGGCTACCTGGCCTGGTGGCCGAAGCTGAGTGTTCGCGTGGCGGGTGCGGTGGTCAGTTTGTGGGCCTTTTTGGGTGGTCTGGTGGCCCTTCGCAACGTTATCCTTCAACGTTTCCCAGCGGCCAATAGTCTCTCTGAGGGCTGCGCTGTCTCCTTTGGATCATTTGTTGATGATGTGATTGCTGCTCTGGGAGGGACGGGCAATTGTGCCAGTGTTGAGTGGACGCTTTTTCACCTTTCTATTGCAGACTGGTCTTTGATTGCATTTACTGGATTGACGATCGTGGGGATGTGGATTTTTTCTCAGTCGAAGTCTCAAGACGCTGAGGTTTCTCAAGGTACTCTAGTAGTAGAGTAGGGACTCATGTCCGAAGAGAAGGTTACCAAAAAGGGTCAAAGACAAGCAAAAAATCCGCTGAAGAGCGGATTGGCTGGTGGGACATCCTCTCTTGTCCCTAAGTGGCCTTGGCCAGGGTGCGGATGGCACGGGTGGAAAGTCGGAGTTTCACACCACCGATGCGCTTGGTTTGGAGGTTAATCGCAAACGTCCGGCGAGTGTGGCGCTTGGAGTGGCTGATCTTGTTACCGGTTTGAGTTCCTCGGCCGGTGAGTTGGCAAACGCGAGACATAGGAGTAACGACAAAAGCTGTTTACAGACCTAAGGAGCGTATCATAGATAGATTGTTTCGGCAAGGATGGGTGGTTTATCATTCTGTGGTATCGTAGGAGAGTCGGCCTTTGTTGATGTTGAAGGCATCGCCTGAGATAGGGCGGGTAATTCCAAAGCTGTCTGTATATGTCAAGCGAAATTGTGCTGGTTGCATTCTACCTCTTCATGCTGGTGTATTCGGTGGTCATTCATGAAGTCGCCCATGGAGTGATGGCATATTGGCTAGGTGATTTGACGGCCAAGTATGCGGGACGGATTACACTGAGTCCCTGGAGTCATATCGATCCACTCGGTTCTCTCATTATCCCGGTGGTGCTGTTTGTCACCACAGGGTTTGCGTTTGGTTATGCAAAGCCAGTGCCTTACAATCCGTATAATCTTCGTGACCAAAAATGGGGTCCGGTGTATGTTGCACTTGCCGGGCCGGCAACAAATTTTATCCTGGCTTTTCTCGGGGCGCTGGTTGGAACACTTCTGCCTCTTTCGCTATTCGCCAAGCAAGATATCCTCGCTCGTTTCCTTGGCATCATCAGTGGACAAGGGGGATTTATCGAACGATTTGATCTCCTGGCTACCGCCATGTCAGGTTCACTCCCGAGTATTTTCTTTGGACTTATGTTGTTCCTTATCTTTTGGAATGTGGTTCTGGGTTGTTTCAATCTTTTGCCCGTGCCCCCGCTGGACGGATCCAAGATTCTTTTTGCTCTCTTTCCAGTGAGTGAGCGGACACAGCTGCAATTCGAACAATACGGTTTCTTCATCCTCCTTTTCATCATTTTTGTGTTTTCTGGGCCGGTGAGCACATTCATTTCAACCTTCCTGCGTTTCTTCTTCAATCTGGCACTCTAGCCTTGCGTTTCCTTAGTATAGGAGTGGCTGGGACTGGCAAAGGACCTGTCGAAGGACATGAGGTTCTGAATGACCCCCTTTGGCGGGTATTCCCGAACCATCTATTTTCTCAGGTGCTTTCGGTATGAGACCTTGGCGCTGAGGTGGTTGACAAGCCGAGACCTGTCCGGTACACTGGTTCCACAACAGGCATCAAGTCTTTTTTTGTTTGCTCCGTTTAGAGAATTCATGGCAGACAGTGAAAGTCTCATACCTGGATGTTTTCAGCCCCATCTCTTGTGCCAGTTTCTCTCATCGGGGATCTGTCTTTTCTAACGATTATTCCTGTGGCCACGATCAACCAGCTTATCAAGCGTCCGCGTAAGATTGCGCGCAAGAAGTCAAAATCTCCAGCGATGACGTTTGTCATCAACACGGTCAAGAATCGCATTACCAAGACGGATAGTCCCTACAAGCGGGGCGTTTGTCTCAAGGTGACTACGATGACGCCGAAGAAGCCAAACTCCGCTCTTCGGAAGATCGCTCGTGTCCGTCTCACTAACGGGATGGAGGTTACGGCATATATTCCAGGCGAAGGTCATAATCTTCAAGAGCACTCGATCGTTATGATTCGAGGTGGTCGCGTGAAAGATCTTCCGGGCGTGCGGTATCATGTGGTGCGTGGGATCTTTGATGCGGCGGGTGTAAATACGCGCAAGCAGAGCCGTTCCAAATACGGTGCCAAGAAAGAGAAAAAGAAGGATTAAGCGTAAACGATATCTATGCCACGGCGAAAACGACAATTTGATAAAGAATGGAAAGTAGACGCCCGCTTTGGGAATCCGCTCGTGGGGCATTTTGTTGGCATGATCATGTGGGGCGGCAAGAAGAGTACCGCGGAACGGATCATTTATGAGGCTTTTGATATCATTTCAGATCGGACAAAAAAAGCTGGGCTCAATACTTTTGAACAGGCTATCAAGAACGTGTCACCACTGCTGCAGTTAAAGAGTCGGCGTGTTGGTGGGGCGAACTATCAGGTTCCGGTCCCGGTATCTGGCGAACGTCGCCAGGTTCTCGCGATGCGTTGGATCCGTGATGCGTGTCGCAACCGCAAGGGCAAGAGCATGGCGGAGAAACTCGCTGATGAATTGATTGATGCTTCAAATAAGATCGGATCAGCCATGAAGAAGCGTGACGAGACCCACCGTATGGCCGAAGCCAACAAGGCTTTTGCTCACTTTGCGTA
>CAYLPD010000012.1:0-19537 GCA_964385515.1 uncultured Bdellovibrionales bacterium | reverse complement strand
TATGCCTCGCAAAATTGCCATTGAGAAGTATCGCAATATCGGTATTATCGCGCACATCGACGCGGGTAAGACTACGACGACGGAGCGCATTCTGTTCTACACCGGTATCACGCACAAGATCGGTGAGGTGCATGAGGGTGAGGCGACCATGGACTGGATGGAACAAGAGCGCGAACGTGGTATTACCATTACATCGGCTGCGACAACGTGCTACTGGAAGGATCATCACATTAACATCATCGATACTCCCGGACACGTGGACTTTACGGTTGAGGTGGAACGCTCGCTCCGCGTCCTTGATGGTGGTGTGGTTGTGTTCGATGGCAAAGAGGGTGTTGAACCGCAATCTGAGACTGTCTGGCGCCAGGCCGAGAAATACAAGGTGCCGCGCATGTGTTTCATCAACAAGATTGACAAGGAAGGTGCTGTTTTCGAGGACGCTCTGTCTTCTATCTGGAATCGCCTGACACCAAATGCAGTTGCGATCCAGTATCCTCTTGGTCTTCGTGGGGAGTTCTACGGCCTCATTGACCTGATGACCATGAAGGCCTACACGTTTGATGGTGAAATGGGAGAGATTATTCTTGAGGGGGAGATTCCGGCCGAATACGTTGACAAGGCCAAGGAATGGCGTGAGAAGATGGTTGAGAAAATTGCCGAAAGCGATGATGCTCTCACAGAGAAGTTTCTCGCGGGTGAAGACATCTCTGTTCCTGAACTGAAAGCAGCACTTCGAAAGGCGACGATTGAGGTGCGTCTCCATCCAGTTATGACAGGTACGGCGCTGCGCAACAAGGGTGTCCAATTGGTTCTTGATGCGGTGGTTGACTACCTCCCATCGCCGATTGATATCCCGCCTGTTACAGGTATTGATCCAAAGAATGATCAAGAACTGGTGCGTGAGACAAATGACACGGCTCCCTTCTCTGCACTCGCCTTTAAAGTGGCAACGGATCCGTTTGTTGGTCAATTGACGTTTTTTCGGGTCTATTCGGGTACCGTCAAGGCTGGTTCCTATGTTCTGAATTCTACAAAAAATGAGAAAGAGCGTATTGGTCGTATCGTCCGTATGCATGCCAATCATCGCGAAGATATTGATGATTTGACGGCGGGTGATATTGGCGCCCTGGTCGGGATGAAAGTGACTATGACTGGTGATACACTGTGTGATCCAGATGCTCCTGTGATCTTGGAGAATATTGTTTTCCCTGAGCCGGTTATCGACATCGCGGTCGAGCCGAAAACCAAAGCTGACCAGGAGAAGATGGGCGTCGCACTGAAGAAACTTTCCGAAGAAGATCCCACCTTCCGTGTTCACACCGATGAGGACAGCGGTCAGACTATCCTCTCAGGTATGGGTGAACTCCACCTCGACATCATCGTGGACCGCATGCGTCGCGAATTCAAAGTCGAAGTGAATGTTGGTCGGCCACAGGTGGCGTACCGTGAGACGATCCGTGAGATGGCTCAGGCCGAAGGTAAGTATGTCCGTCAGTCAGGTGGCCGTGGTCAGTACGGTCATTGTTGGATCCGGCTTGAACCCAATGAACAGGGCAAAGGCTATGAATTCTTCGATGAGACCAAGGGCGGTGTTATCCCACAGGAATTTATCAAACCGATTAACAAAGGTATCGAAGAGGCAACGAACACAGGAGTACTGGCGGGCTATCCGGTCGTTGATGTGAAAGCAACGGTCTACGATGGGTCGTTTCACGATGTTGACTCGTCGGAAGCAGCCTTCAAGATCGCAGGTTCACTGGCTTTCAAGGAAGCGATGCGTCGCGCCAAGCCGATTATTCTCGAGCCGATTATGAAGGTGGCGGTTATTATGCCAGAAAGCTTCATGGGCGATATTGTTGGTGATCTGAACGCCAAGCGTGGCATCATCAAGGAAATGACCGATCGTGGCGAAGGTAATGCACGCGTGAAAGAGGTCACTGCCGAAGTCCCGCTTGCCAGTATGTTTGGCTATGCGACTCAGATGCGCTCGATGAGCCAGGGCCGTGCCAGTTACTCGATGGAGTTTTCTCATTACGCCGAAGTGCCCAAGAATGTAGCCGAAGAGATCATGGGCGCCAAAGCACCGAAGGAAGAGAAATGAGAAGGGTCACTGAATCATGAGTACCAGCTCGACAGGGCTGGTTTTCTTTTTTGAGCGGAATAGCCTGGGACATATGATAAAATACGGATGATTTTAAATTCTCTAATGAATTCAGTATGAAAGGCTTCGAGAGTATGCCTGCGGTACCAGCAGGAGAGGAGAAATCTAAACTTTCTCCAGAAGATCAGAAAGTGATGAGTCGACGGAATTTCCTGAAAATGGCAGGCGTAGCAGCACTCGGCGCGGTTGCTCCGGAAGTGATGGCTGCGCCAGAGCGGGGGAAGGAAAATATCTCTCTCAATTTTGAGCTAACACCGCTTCAACGCGAGTCGCTCATGAAAAATCTGTCGCAGCGAGCACCGGGAGCGCGAGCCGAATTCACTTTGAGTGGCCCCGTGATAGAACCCTATTCGGGAGAGAAACTCATGCGAGTCGATGTCATTGTTATCTTGAAGGATGGATCGGAGCGGCGTGGGAAGGGTGTCGGCTTCCACAATCTGACCACCAATGAAAAGATGGCTCGAGAAGCGCTTGCAGATGCTTTTGAACGTTAGTTTCCTATAAAAAACGACCCAGATATTCGCGCGGGGAATAAGGAGTACCTCGCGTCAATTGGTTTGACTGATAGGGCGTCAAGACAGGGATTGCTACAAAGGAAGAGAAGTAAGTTTCTGCCGTAGGCGAAGTCCAGGAAAATAACCCGGACTTTTTTTGTTGGGTGTGGTATTCTGCGGACAGAAAGGGACGGTCGATGGCTATGCGTAGCCAGACTGTTTCTATTTATTATGGCAAAACTCTTATCTCTCAAGCACGGTCTTTTTTTGGATTTTGTGCTTTTGATTCTTCTGGCCGGGGGTTTCGTGCTACCGATGAGTGTCCAGGCTACCAATTATTTCTCTTGGAGTGTCGAGACCCCAGCCAATAACGCTACTACTATCGGCGATCCGTGCAATACGGGTAACTCCACCTATGGTGTCAAACAGTTTTGGTTGAGCCCGTGGCTAGACGAAACAACTCAGGATTGTACGGTGGCGCACTCCGGCTCCTGCTCTATGAAGGTAGTGGTTGTTGGTGTTGATGGTGGAAATCAGGGGAGGGGGCCGGACACCTGTAATTCAATCGCCTATCCATTCAATGTAATGGGTTCTTCGGGGGTTTATTACCGCTGGTGGATGAAGATACAGCCGGGTTTCAGTTGGGGGGCGTCAGATGGCAAGACGAAAGCAGCACGGATTCTCCTGTCTGGTGGAGAACTTGCTACGGTGTATGTGCATGGTGGCGGGTTCCGGATTTCCGAGTGCCAGAATTCTGTGTCGACGTGTGATATCCCTGGGGGTGGGACCAACAATGACTACCAAGGAATAGACTACCCTGTTTCATCGATGAATGATGGACTATGGCATGAATACGTCCTGTTCGTACGTCCGAGTTCGGCATCTGGCGTAGCTGATGCACTGTTTCGGGCCTGGGTGGATGGGGGAGAAGTTTCGCATAGCCCATGGTGTTCGAATGCCTCCACTCACTGCGCGACTGGGACGACTGGTTTCAGACTGTACCCGACATCCCAACAGGCATGGATGCAGGCATGGGGTGGCGCGATGGCACATCCGTATTTTCAAATGAATGGCACGGCATTGGATGGCGGGACGATGTATATCGATGATGTCTCGACCGATAACACGTACAATTCACTGCTCGGTGGTGACACTGTCGCACCCACCGGTGTTGCTGTTACCGTACCATCAAATGGCGCGACCGTTTCTGGTAGTCAGATCGTCACTGCCTCCTGTACTGATGAGACTGCAGTACAAGGCGTTCAAATGCTGCTTGATGGATCAAACCTCGGTTCTCAGGATACGACTAGCCCCTACTCTGTTACCTGGGATACCACGACGACGAGTAATGGCTCCCATACCCTTTCTGCACGCTGCACCGACACGAGCAATAATCAAACGACATCAAGCACGATCAGCGTTACCGTCAGTAATGCTGATGTCACGGCACCAGTGCGCTCGGCTGGTGGACCGACTGGGACACTCTCATATGGTACGACGTCCACCACGCTGACCGTCACGACTGATGAAAATTCTACCTGTAAATATGCTACGACGTCCGGTATTGCCTACGCCTCACTGCCAAATACATTTAGCACTACTGGGAGTACAACACATACGCAGTCGCTCACGGGGTTAACGAATGGGAGCAGTTACACATATTACGTTCGTTGTCGTGATGCCGCACTCAATGCCAACACAACGGACTACAATATTGCATTCAGTGTGGCTGCGTCGGGTAGTGTCAATGAATGCACAAACTGGCAAACAAATCATCCTACTTGGATTTGGTGCGACGATTTCGAGACTGATACGTCGGCCAGTTGGGTCGATCGGAACAATCCATCGACTTTTCTGCGTTCGGCGGGCAATGGTCAGAGCGGTAGCTACAGTATGCGGGCGACCTATCCAGCAACAACGGGTGTAGCGAATGCGGGTGATTTCAAGATCGCCTTCGGTGCCAGTCCAGTCACTCCCAAGATCAATGCTTCTGACAATACGAAGTACACGGAGTTGTACTGGCGCACATTTATACGAACGTCGGCCAACTGGCTCCCTGGAACAGGGGCAAAACTCACTCGGGCAACCGGGTTTGTCAATGCAAGTTGGGCGCAGAGTTTCATTACCCACTGGTGGGACAGTGCGACGGCTGGTATTCTGTCGGTCGACCCGGTCTCGACTGTTTGTCGCGGGGGATTGAAGCCGGACGGCATTACTGCCTGTACCAACAACACCGTGCTCGCGACCGGCTGGAACGATTTTACCAATTTCTATTGGCTCGGCATCAACAACGGAACCATTCCGGTTCTTCAGAATTCCCATGCCAATATCTGGCAGTGCCTTGAGGGACATACCAAGCTCAATGCATCAGGAGTTTCTGATGGCGTACAAGAACTCTGGATTGATGGAGTACTCGATGCACAGAAGACAGGGTTGAATCTGGCGGGAACCTATAGCACTTACGGCATCAATATCTTTTCTGTTGAGAACTACATGAATGCGGGTACGGGTCAATCGCAGTACCGAGACTGGGACAACCTCGTCCTCTCAACGACTCGAGTGGGATGCACGGTGGGTGGTAGTGACACTACTCCGCCGGCTGCACCGACGGGGCTCACCGCGGAGTAAACAGAAGAGGGGATTGTGCTGGGGGCATGTTATAGTACAGTACTATGTTTACAACTCAGAAGTTCACATCCCTCACATTCCTTGGCATCAGTCTGTCTCTCGGACTCCTTTTCTCCTCTTCCTACTCCGCCTTCGCTGCTGGTCGCGTGTTCTATGATGGCTTTGAAGATGGGACAACCAATGCGTGGACACAGAACGGCACGCGCAACAAATGCACGGTTGTGACATCTGCCGCGGACGGATTGACGGGCGTCTATGCTGGTACGCGCATGACGCGGTGCAACTACAACGGACTGGCTGATTGGAATACCCCTCAGTCATTTGAAGTCATGGATATCGATGGGTACGCTGGTGGTGGAGCGACGGAGCTGTTTCTTCGAGCGCACGTCCGGCGCGATGCCAACCTGGTCCCGTCGAATAACGGCAGTTACACAAAGATTCTCCGCCAAGGTGATCAAGGGGTTATTGATATGATAGACAATATACCACCTTGGGACGCGTTCACAAACCAAATTGAGGGGGGTGGATCGGGCACCTATTGGGGTGATGCGCCGGGCGACAACAGCAACGTCCTCGGACACTGGGCGACAATTGAGCGATATTTCAATGCGAGCACTGGTGCGGTCAAGGTCTGGCATGACGATGTGTTAGTGCGCAATGACATTATCAACTTCGGTCCGTTGACGAATTGGGAGCCACTTCATATCACTTCGAACTGGGCTGACTGCCAAGGACCAAATCCGCCCGACGGTGCGAATTGTGATGCAATAAACTACGTATATTTTGACGAGGTGGAGATTTTCACGAACACTGGCACGGGCGGTACCGGCTCCATGTCAGCCGGTACCATCACGCAGGGTGGCTCCGATATCACTGCCCCCGTTGCACCGACGGGGCTGGGGGTACAGTAGACACTATGAGACCAGATATTTTCAAGTCATCGATCTGGCTATCATTGAAGACCGTAAGCGGACGACTCGCATTCGTGTTGTTCACATTCTTCATGCTTGCTGGGAGCGCGCAGGCGACGAACTATTTCAATTGGGGACTTGAAACATCCACGATGACGGTAGGGGGTTCGACATTTACCCCCAACTACACCGGCATCGCTAGCAGGGACTGTACGGTATTTCATTCCGGCTTGTGTGCGATGAAGGTAGTCGTGGCCGCTCCGGATAACAATAACGGTCCGGCAGGGGTGAGTGCGCCGAATAATGATTTGACATTCACTTACCCGTGGAGTGTACTCGGGAGCCCGGCGGTCTACTACCGTTGGTGGATGAAGATACAGCCAGGCTTTAGTTGGGGTCTACCGGAAGAACAGACAGGCGGACATCAGCTCACAAAGGCGAATCGCGTCGGGACGGCTGACACGGCTATCTACACAGGGTTTCTCCACTTCGATGGGTTCTCCGTTTCTGAGTGCGGGGACAATGGTTGTCTTCCGAATTCGGGAGGGGATCGGGCGGCGGTCGTATCAAAGGACATGACCACGATGGATGATGGCCTGTGGCATGAGTACATCGTTATGGTGAAGCCTAACACGCAGAATGCAACTTCCTGTCCGGGCCAGGCAGGATGCGATGCTCAGTTGGCTATGTGGGTTGATGGTGCGCAGCAGGGCGGAACGATCACTGGCTGGACCCTGTACAATACGGCGACCCACGGAACCGGGTTAATGCAGGAGATGTGGGCAGCGAACATGCTCGCCCCTTATTGGCAGATATCCAATACTTCCTCGGTCGGAGGCGGTACGGTCTATTTCGATGACTACTCGGTCGACGATCAATACAACTCGTTGATAAATTCCGACACTACTCCGCCAGCTGCACCGACGGGGCTGGGGGTACAGTAGACACTATGAGACCAGATATTTTCAAGTCATCGATCTGGCTATCATTGAAGACCGTAAGCGGACGACTCGCATTCGTGTTGTTCACATTCTTCATGCTTGCTGGGAGCGCGCAGGCGACGAACTACATGGCGTTTGGCGCCGAGTGTGCCCCGCCCACGACTGCCTGTATTCCGACATCAGGATTTTGGACGGGGCCAGCTCCAACCCCCTTGACCCTGCGCGGCGGCGTGGATGGCACCTTGGATTCGAACATCAAGCATTCTGGAAATAAATCCCTAAAGATCGTGGTCAATGCTCTTGGTACGAATGAGAGTAAGGGTTTTTACCCATGGGATGATACGTGGACGCAGATGCTGTATTTCCCCGGCACGTTTCTTGGTCTGGACGTCTATTACCGTTGGTGGATGCGAATTGAGCCCGGCTTTGACTGGGGTGATGGGCAGAGAAAGGTCAAGATTACTCGGTTTTCCAGCAAGACAAACAACAGCTCGTCGTATGTCACTGGATATATCAGTAACAATGAGATCTATCTCGCGGAATGTCTCAACACGGGTTATGCAGGAAATTGTGTTAACAACCTCGGACAGCCCGCTGAGGATAATGGTTTCGCCCATATCGGTATCCCTTTTTCATTCGATCAGCAAGATGATGGACAATGGCACGAATATATTTGGCGACTTAAAATCAATAGTGTTAATTCTTGTACCCCCGGCACCACCTGTGATTCAATCACTCAGTTTTGGGTAGATGGCATCTCTCAGGGAATAAATACCGGTTGGAAATTTACCACGGATTTGTGGGGCCCCACTGATGGCGCTTTTGAGCATTTCGGCGGTGCAATGATCAACCCCTACTTTCAACTGGGCAGTTCTTATGCTGCCGGTGGGACGATGTATCTCGATGACTGGTCGATGGACAGTGTTTACAATTCTATTTTTTCCGGTGGCGACACTACTCCGCCGACTGCACCGACGGGGCTGGGGGTGAATTGATGGCACGGAATCGGTACTTGAGACTATGTATTGGTTGACGAGCTTTTACATGTAGCTATCGCTTTGAGTTTCTGGGGGTTGACAGGATTTCAGCCGGTTGCTATTATCCTGATTGACGCTTTCCTGAGCCGTTTTTGTCTGTTTTAGAGACAAATCAGGAAAATGAAAATTTTTTTCTAATCAATTATCCATTAAATGGAAAGCATACTCGGTCCGTCAATGACGGCGGGGATGCGGTCAAAAGTATGGCAGAACAATTTCAACGGACTAAGCCACACGTAAATGTTGGTACCATTGGTCACGTCGACCATGGGAAGACAACCACGACAGCAGCGATACTGCATGTGCTCTCCATGAAAGGTTTTGCCAAGGAGAAGGGTGTGGATGAGATTGATAAGGCCCCAGAGGAAAAGGAACGGGGTATCACTATCTCAACGTCTCATTGTGAATATGAGTCAGACAAGCGTCATTATGCGCACGTCGACTGTCCTGGTCACGCTGACTATATCAAGAACATGATTACTGGTGCCGCTCAGATGGATGGTGCGATTCTGGTAGTATCTGCGACGGATGGTCCAATGCCCCAGACCCGTGAGCACATCCTCTTGGCCAGCCAAGTCGGTGTGAAGAATATCGTCGTTTTTCTCAACAAGGTAGACATGGTGGATGATGCCGAGCTTATTGATCTCGTTGAAGCCGAAGTCCGTGAGCTTCTCTCCAAGTACGATTTCGATGGTGACAACGCAGCGGTGATCCGAGGGAGCGGCCTGAAAGCACTCGAGGCAAAATCAGTGGATGATGCAGACGCCAAACCGATTTTGGATCTCGTTGCTGCTCTCGATGAGCGAATTCCAGAACCGGTGCGTGATACTGAGATGTCTTTTCTCATGCCAATTGAGGACATTTTTTCCATCGAAGGTCGCGGTACAGTCGTCACTGGTCGGATTGAGCGTGGTGTTGTCAACCTGAACGAAGAGGTTGAGATTGTGGGTATTCGCGATACAGTCAAGACGGTAGTAACGGGTATTGAAATGTTCAATAAGCAGCTTGACCGTGGTCAGGCTGGCGATAACGCTGGGCTCCTTATCCGAGGTATCAAGAAAGAAGACGTCGAGCGAGGTCAGGTATTGGCAAAGCCGGGTTCGATTACACCACACACAGAGTTTGAAGGTGAAGTGTATATCCTGAATAAGGAGGAAGGTGGTCGTCACACGCCCTTCTTCAAGGGGTATAAGCCACAATTCTATATTCGAACTACGGATGTGACCGGTGAAGTTATTCTTCCGGAGGGAACTGAAATGGTGATGCCGGGGGATACGGTGAAACTCAAAATTGTTCTCATTGCTCCGGTGGCCATGGAGGAAGGTATGCGCTTCGCCATTCGTGAGGGTGGTCGGACAGTGGGGGCTGGCGTGGCAACAAAGATCATCAAGTAACTTTGATAGAACTGACCCAGCACCTCACGAGGTACTGGGGACTGTTCTCTCAAAAGCACTCATTCACAATCATGGCTATCAAGAAAAAAGAGGAAGGGGCGACGCGGATTCGTATCAAGATCAAGGCATATGATCACAAGGTCATTGATCAATCGGCGCGTAAAATTGTCGAAACAGCAGAGCGGACGGGTGCGGAGATTACTGGCCCGGTACCGCTTCCGACAGAGATTCATAAGGTGACCGTCAATCGATCGACATTTGTTCACAAGAATGCTCGCGATCAATACGAGATGCGGGTGCACAAACGGCTGATTGATATTATGAATCCAAACGCCAAGACCATAGATAATTTAACGAATCTTGATTTGCCGGCGGGTGTGGATATCGAGATCAAAATGTAGATACTTGCGGCGTAACAAGCCACTCGTTCAAGTCCCTGCTTCCTATCGGAAACGCATGCTGAGGTGAGGGATACTAAGCGAGCCAGGACTGAACTGGCACGCGCGGACGGCGAACCAGTTTTTTTGTTGAAATACGATTGAAAGCAGTGGAACGAACCCCTATGAAATGTCTTCTCGGAAAAAAACTTGGTATGACGACTCTCTTCGATGAGGTGAAGGGCGCTTTGAATGTGACCCTGATAGAGTGTGAGCCGAACACGGTTGTGCTTCATCGGACGGCTGAGAAGAACGGGTATGTCGCAGTCCAACTCTCGCACCCCATGGCAAAGAAAAAGACCGTGGCGCGTGAGTTTCGGCTTGATGTTGACGCAGTAGCGGGTGAGACAGAGGAAAAGCAGCTTGAGAATCACGCGCTCGCTTCAACGGTGAGCGTGGCGCAATTTGCCGTTGGTGAGAAGGTTCATATTTCTGGAATTACAAAAGCAAAGGGTTTTCAAGGTGTCGTGAAACGGCACGGATTTGCCGGCGGAAGAGGGAGTCATGGTGGGAAACATGATTTACGCAAGCCGGGATCGATTGGTGCCACTTTCCCTGAACACGTCATCAAGGGTCGTCGCATGGCAGGACGCATGGGGGCCGATCGATTTACGGTCAAGAACCTCGTGGTTGATTTGGTTGATGTTGAAAAAGGAATCATCGGCGTTCGAGGAGCTGTACCAGGTGTCACTGGTCGCATTGTTGAAATCAAGGGCGCTCAATAATCCATTCTATGTCCAAGATCACCGTCAAGAATTTAGCCGGACAGGATGTCGAAGCGATCGAACTGGATGATCGGATTTTCGATGTGAAGCGTAATGACGCCCTGGTTCATCAGGTGTTTACCGTTCTTATGGGCAACCTCCGAACGGCAATTGCTCACACCAAGGACCGGAGTGAGCGAGCTGGCACAGGTAAGAAACCATGGAAACAGAAAGGGACAGGTCGCGCTCGGGCTGGATCGGTGCGGAGTCCGTTGTGGCGGAAGGGCGGGATAACTCACGGACCAACCAACAGGCGGAATTTTTATCGCGGAGTCAGTCAAAAGATGCGACAGAAAGCGGTACTTATTGCACTCTCTGAAAAACTCCGAACAGGCAAGTTTGTCGTCACTGATACTCTCGCGGTTGCAGGTCAAAAGACAAAACAGTTCAACTTGGCTCTGGACGCACTCGCGATCAATCCCCGGAAAGTCGTCGTGAGTCTCACGACCGCCGAGCAGTCTGATGGCCGTGCGATACGCAATATCCCGAACGTGACCGTTATTCATAATCCGGACCTCAACGTTCTCCATCTCCTCAGTGCTGAATACATACTCATGAGCAAGCCGGCCCTGATGGAAATTGACGCTCGCTTCAAGAGTTGGAAACAATAAACGATATGGCGACAAGATCGACAACAACCAAGAATACGAAGATTGAGAAACAGCTCTCGCCATTGGCAACGCGTGTGTTGGTTCGTCCGCGGATCACTGAAAAAGCGTATGCCGTGAACGCGCTTGACCAATATGTCTTCCAGGTCATCATGACTGCCACCAAGACTGAAGTGAAACGAGCAGTCGAGGAAGCATACGGTGTTTCAGTGGTGGCCGTGAACATTGTCCGCCTCCCTGGAAAAAAGAAGAATCAAGGACGGATAGTCGGTCGACGGAGTGCCGTGAAGAAGGCTTTGGTCCGACTTAAGAAGGGCGAATCAATTCAGTTATTCCAAGCCGGTATTTAAACTATGGCCATTAAGATCTACAAAAAGAATACTGCAGGTCGGCGTTTTATGTCGGTTGTAAAACCGGATGCTTTGACAGACCGTAAACCGGAAAAAGCACTTCTCGCACCCTTGCCGAAGAAAGCTGGTCGTTCGCTTGGAAAGATTTCCGTGCGTCATCAGGGCGGTGGCGCAAAGCGTCGTTATCGTCTCATTGATTTCAAACAGGATAAACACGGCATCCCGGCCAAGATTACGGCGATTGAAAAAGATCCAAACCGGTCGAGCTTGATTGCGCTTGTGACGTACGCCGATGGCGAGAAGCGGTATATTCTTGCGACCCACGAGATGCGAGCTGGACAATCGATTGTTTCAGGCCCAGAAGCCCCGGTCATTCATGGGAATCGCCTTCTCCTTTCCAATATTCCGGCCGGTACAACCATCTGCAACATTGAACTGCAACGTGGTAAGGGGGGGCAAATTGTCCGGAGTGCCGGCTCTCAAGCAACTCTCATGGCACTCGATGGACCGATGGCTCAAGTAAAACTTGCTTCGAGTGAAGTCCGTCTTGTTCCCAAGGATTGCTATGCAACTATCGGCCAAGTTTCCAACTTCGAACACAGTGCGGAGCGGATTGGTAAGGCGGGTCGAGCCCGGCACATGAACCGTCGCCCCACCGTTCGGGGTACGGCGATGAACCCGGTTGATCATCCGCACGGTGGCGGTGAAGGACGGCAGCCACTTGGTATGCATCCCAAGACCCCGTGGGGGAGACCAGCACTGGGGACGAAGACTCGCAAGCGCAAACATCGAACAAATCAGTATATCATTCGCCGCCGCAATAAGAAGTAAATCCCTATGTCACGCAGTCTCAAAAAAGGACCATACGTCGATCCAAGAGTCTTGAAGAAGATTGAGGGTCGCCAGCACGGAGATCGTACTATCATCAAAACGTGGTCGCGCGCTTGCGTCATTGCGCCTGAGATGGTAGGGTTTACATTTGGTGTGCATAATGGAAAGGACTTTGTAACCGTACTCGCAACGGAGGACATGGTAGGTCATCGTCTTGGAGAATTCTCGCTGACCAGAAAGTTTTCACGTCATGGTGGAAAAATGCAGAAAGAAATTGAACTCGCAGGCAAACAGCGTGAACTTGATGCCGCCAAAGCTGCTAAGACAACTGCCAAGAAATAATATACTCGTATGCGTGTAGTAGCGAAGCTGAACAATTTGCGTATCGCTCCCCGTAAGGCACGATTAGTGACCCATAGTATTGTGGGTCTCTCGGTGGCGGCGGCGCTTGTTCAGCTTCGCCGACAAGTAAAACGGAGCTCTTTACCGGTGATGGTTCTACTGAAGAGCGCAATTGCGAACGCCAAAAATAATTTTAAGCTCGCCGAAGAAACCTTGTATGTGAAAGAAGTCCGGGTACTTGATGGCATTCGCCTCAAACGGTTTACTCCAAAGGCATTTGGCCAGGCGACACCTATTTTGCGTCGAACATCCAAGATTCACATCATTCTCGACGAACGTGCTCCGAAAATCCCGGTCAAAACGCAATCCGAAAACAAGACGAAGAAGAAGACGGCTTTGAAAAAAGCCGCGACTAAAAAACCTGAATCACAGGAAGTCTAACTGTTATGGGAAACAAGACCAATCCAACTGGAATCCGACTGGGAATTACCGCTGACTGGCAGTCACGCTGGTTTGCTGATAGCAAAAAAAGCCTCCGGACGAATCTCCGCAAGGATGTTGAGATGCGCAGTTTCATTCAAAAACAATGGAAGAGCGCAGCAATTGCTTCGGTTGAGATTGAACGGTCAACAGGTATGATGAAGCTTATCATACGAACCTCTCGACCAGGTGTTCTCATCGGGCGGGGCGGTACGGGTATTGAAGATCTTACCCGGGTGCTCCGGAAACGTTTCTTTGCGGGTAAAAAGGTGGATCTCAAAGTTGAGGTTCAGGAGGTAAAGCACATGGAAGAGAGTGCGATGCTGGTTGCTCAACAGGTGGCCGAACAGCTTGAGAAACGAACGCCGTTTCGCCGAGTGCTCAAAGGAACTCTGGATCAGGTTGAAGCAAACAAAGTAATACTGGGAGTGAAAATCGAGATTGCTGGTCGTTTGGGTGGTGCCGAAATGTCTCGTCGTGAATGGTTGTCTCGTGGCAAGATTCCTCTTCATACGTTACGCTCAGATGTTGATTTTGCTCGGTACGAAGCAAGGACGACCTATGGTGTCATTGGTGTGAAGGTCTGGGTTTACAAAGGAGAGAAATTTGAAGAAAAAGAAAAGACCGAAGAATAATCTGAATCTGAGAAGGAGATCGCTATGAACCTCATGCCTCGAAAAGTGAAACACCGAAAAGTCCAGCGCGGATATAACCCCGTCGGTACGGTTGCGTCGCGTGGTGATAAAATTAGTTTTGGTAGTTTCGGTCTAAAGGCAACTGAGGGCGGGATTATCTCAGCTCGTCAGATTGAGGCGGCTCGGCGTGCTATGACTCGGTTTATCCAGCGCGGAGGCAAGGTTTGGATCAGAATTTTTCCCGATACACCAATTACCAAGAAGGGTGAACAGGTTCCCATGGGAAAAGGAAAAGGGACACCGGATCACTTTGCTGCCAAAATATCAGCTGGTCGAATGCTGTTCGAACTCGATGGTGTTCCGAAAGCGACAGCGGCAGAGGCGATGCGACTTGCTGCACACAAACTTTCCGTAAAGAGCCGTTTTGTTGTCAAGGAATAAACGTATGAAAGCAAGAGAATGGCGGGAAAAAACTGAAGGCGAACGCGAGAAAACTCTCGTTGAACTGCGTGATCGTTTGCGTGTGTTGCGATTTGATCTCGCCACTCGCGCTTCGAAACAGCACAGTGAACATCGGAAAATACGACGTGATATAGCCCGGCTTCTCACTTTGGAGCGTGAGGCAGGAATGAAGGCGGAATAAACAGATGAATGCAATCAGCATATGACGATTTCACAGAACACAACCAAACAATCAAATGGCCCAACCTGGAAGGGAACGGTAGTTTCGAATCGGATGAAGAATACGGTTGTGGTGGCTGTTGAGACGCTTAAAACACATCCCAAGTACAAGAAGCAATACCAAGCGACGAAGCGGTACAAAGTTGAGACAGAAGGTAAGGAATACGCTCTTGGTACTCCTGTGACATTTCGAGAATGTCGACCACTCTCCAAAGACAAACACCATATTATTGCGGCCGAGTAATTGCTCACGAGACTACGGAATATGATCCAAGCTGAATCCAGACTCATTGTTGCAGATAACTCGGGAGCCCGAGTGATTGAGTGTTTCAAGGTGCTGGGCGGAACGCGTCGCCGCTATGCGAGCTTGGGCGATATTGTGGTTGCATCGGTGAAAGTCGCGGAACCGCGCGGCCTCGTAAAAAAAGGTGACAAAGTGAAAGCGGTGATTGTTCGTTTGCGCGAAGCCCATCGTCGGAAAGACAACTCATATATCCGTTTCGATGAGAATGCAGCAGTGATCCTCGAAGGTACGACACAGGATCCGAAAGGTTCCCGCATCTTCGGGCCGGTCGCACGTGAACTGCGCGAGAAGGGTTTTGCAAAGATTGTTTCACTCGCTCCTGAAGTACTCTAAAGCTATGAAGATCAAGAAAGGCGACCAAGTAGTAGTGATAGCTGGCAAGGACCGGGGTAAACGGGGGACTGTAACGCGGGTTTTTCCAACAGAGGAAAAAGTCATTGTGGATGGTGCGAACATGGGAAAGCGTCACCGCAAGCCAAAGTCGGCGAGCGAGAAGGGTGAACGGGTGGAACTTGCTATGCCAATCCATATTTCCAATGTCATGCTTGTTGACCCAGAAGTCGGGAAGCCATCACGTGTCGGATACCGGATGAGTGGTGGTGAGAAAGTTCGTGTCAGTAAGAAGTCAGGCAAAGATCTCAACTAGTTGATTCCCTATGCAATCGCTCACCAAGAAAAATTACGAAGCAAAAGCCCTGTTGGCTTTGAAAAAACTTCTCGGAACGGAGAATGTGAATGCGCTCCCCAAAATTGATCGGGTAGTGGTGAATGTGGGTGTCGGGAAGTTTTTGAAAGAGAGTAACCGGATCGAAGAGATCAGAACGGCGCTTGAAATGATCACTGGACAGAAGGTAGTCGCTACCAAATCTCGCAAGGCAATTGCTGGGTTCAAGATTCGTGAAGATTTGGAAGTTGGGATGCGCGTCACGCTTCGAGGGAAGCGAATGTGGGAATTTCTTGATCGACTGATTCATGTTGCTCTGCCGCGCGTTCGTGATTTTCAGGGTATCACGCTTCGCTCAGTGGATAGCTATGGAAATTGTAATATTGGTATCAAGGAGCACCTGGTTTTCCCGGAAATTATTCCAGAAAAGGTTCAGACTATCTTTAGTTTTCAAACAACGATTGTGACGACTGCGAAGGACAAGGCAAGTGGCGAATGCCTTTTCCGTGCCATTGGACTTCCGCTCCAGACGATTACTCAAGTAGAATCACGCTAAACACGAAGCATATGGCAAAAACATCGACCCACGCTCGCTCTCAGAAAACGCCGAAGTTCTCGACTCGGATCGTACGGCGTTGCTGGCGGTGCGGACGGAAGCACGGGTACCTCAGGGCCTACGATATCTGCCGCATTTGCTTCCGTGAACTTGCAAGCAAGGGCGAGATTCCGGGAGTAAGAAAGTCATCGTGGTAATTACGAGATCCTCACATCATATTCGATTATGTTAGACCCAATCGCAGAAATGCTTACACGAATCAGGAATGCCCAGCGCGCCGGCCATGCCAGCGTTGCCATTTCGGCTTCTCGGATGAAACTTGCTATTGCTGAAATCCTCAAGCAGGAGGGCTTTGTGGCAAGTGTCGACGTGGTTGAGGAAGGCATCAAACGAAATATTGTAATAGGTTTGAAGTATCGCCAGGTTTCACTTACAAAACGAGAGCCTGCCCTCCAGGAGATTGAGCGCGTGAGCAAAGAGGGGCGGCGCGTCTATGTGAAACAAAACGAAGTTGCCAAGGTGAAGAACGGGTATGGTATCTCAATCATCTCGACCTCTCAAGGTCTGATGACTGGTCTCGCAGCTCACAAACGTCGCCTTGGGGGGGAATATATCTGCCAAGTCTGGTAATGTACACTTATGAGTAGAATCGGAAAGAAGCCATTTCAGATCCCGGATTCGTGTGAAGCCTCGCTTCATGCAAATGTTTTGACGGTCAAAGGGCCGAAGGGAGTGCTCACGTTGACACATACACTTGACGTCACAATGACTGTCGCAGATGGCCACATCCTTGTTGAGAAAAAGGGTAGTTCTCTCCAGGCACAAGCTATGTGGGGGACAGTGGCAAAGTTGGTGAAAAATCTCTTTGAGGGTGTGACAACGGGTTTCTCTCGAGCGCTTGAGCTAAACGGTGTCGGTTATCGAATGACGGTTGCTGGTCGGAAATTGACCCTTGCGCTTGGTTTCTCGCATCCGGTGGTAATGGAGGTTCCAGATGGACTTGAAGCGAAGATTGAAAACAATGTTCTGACGATTTCCGGACTTGACAAACAGAAGGTTGGTCAATTTGCTGCGGTGGTGAAGAAATTGAAACCAGTTGAACCGTACAAGGGAAAAGGTTTCCGATATGTCGGTGAACAGGTGCGGCATAAGGAAGGGAAAAAGGCTGCGGCCTAATTGACCATCAAACGTATGAAGAAACTCTACAACAAGATTGAAAAGCGAACACGGCGTCACGTGAGGATCCGATCTAAGGTTGTCGGCACATCAGTATGTCCGCGTGTCGTGATTCATCGCAGTCTCCAGGGCGTATCTGTCCAGGCGATCGATGATCTCTCAGGCAAGACTTTGGCCCAAGCTCATTTTCAGGAGCTCGGAAAGAAACGAAAGAATACGGTTGTTGAGGCAGCGGCAGTCGGTAAGCTGTTGGGCGAGCGACTCAGCAAGCTTGGAGTAAAAACGGCAGTGTTCGACCGAGCTGGATATCTCTACCATGGTAAGGTGAAGGCGGTGGCCGAGGCTGTCCGTGAATTTGGGATTGCAATGTAAGTTTTTGAATACCTAACATGACTATGGCGACGAATGAACAAATGAAGGGTGGACGTCCGCGACGTGGCGGACCGCGCGGTCAACGCCGCGAACGGCCGGAGTATGACCAAAAGATGCTCAATTTGGCGCGTGTTACCCGTGTCGTGAAGGGTGGCCGGCGTTTCCGTTTCCGTGCGACACTTGTCATCGGCAACCGCAAAGGTAAGGTTGGTGTTGGCGTTGCCAAAGGAAGCGATGTGTCAGATGCGATCCAAAAGGCTTTTCAAGCAGCCAAAAAGAATATGATCGCGGTACAGCTCACCGGGAGCTCGATTGCCCATGATGTCAATGCTAAATATGGCAGTGCCAAGGTTCTCCTCAAGCCGGCGACCGCGGGGCGTGGACTCATTGCGGGCGGCGCGGTGCGTGCCGTTATGGATTTGCTCGGCGCCAAGGATATTATTGCGAAGTCGCTTGGCAGTTCCAACAATCTCAACGTTGCTCAGGCAACCTTGCTCGCGCTTCAAAAACTCCGGACCAAACCCGAAGAAGAAGTGATGGTAGAGAAGGTTGGTGCAGCTACATCAGAGGTTAAGGAAGTTACAGAAAAGGTCAGCCAAGCGGAAGTTACTGCCTAAGTCATTCCCCATATGCAGATTCATGAATTACAACTTGCTCCGCGGAAGAAGAGTCAGCGCATCGGACGTGGTGGCAAGCGCGGTACGACCTCGGGCCGCGGAACCAAAGGCCAGGGTGCTCACGGGAAGAAGAAAGACCCACTCTTTGAGGGCGGTCGTTCATCGCTCGTCGAGCGGATGAAGAAACTTCGTGGTTTCAAGTCGGTATACCAAAAACTTTTTACCGTAACACTGGATCGTCTGGAAAAACACTTTCAGGATGGCGAGAAGGTCACTCGTGACGCTTTCGTTGAAAAGAAAATCTTTGGCAAAGTTGTCCGTCGGTCCGGAGTGAAGATTGTCAACACTGGCACACTGACCAAGAAGCTCACTATTGGCAAGGATATTGAACTCACCGCTGGTGCTGCTGAAGCACTTCGTGCCAATGGTTCGACCATCGAGGAGTAATCCGGTTTCTCCGAATCCTATGGACAAGCGATCATTTGTCCTTATCATTCTCACCGTCCTCTTCGTCCTAGTTGGTGTTTTTTGGCATGTACAAAAACAGGAGGTGGCGGTGAATCAGCCGGTCGTGGAAGCGCCGGTTCAGACAGAACCAGATGCTCCAATTGATACCTCTGACTGGAAAACGTATCGGAATGAGGAGTACGGGTTTGAGATG
The DNA here is from genome assembly GCA_964385515.1 of uncultured Bdellovibrionales bacterium. Taxonomy (GTDB): domain Bacteria; phylum Patescibacteriota; class Minisyncoccia; order Moranbacterales; family UBA1568; genus SSEF01. Next base: position 493 of record CAYLPD010000012.1, on the reverse strand, counting down.
AAGTATCCGAGGGAATACGTTATTTTCGATGATTACCAAAATAGAAAGATCCTATTCCTGAGTTTCCCGGAGAATAAAGTTCATCGTGTAGAGGGTATTTTCCTTAGGTTGAGTGATGAAGCACTTACACCGGAAGGTGTTTTGCAGCAGATAAAAAAGAACAATGTTGTCGGAGGTATGGATAGATTAATCAGCGATGAAAGTGTAACAGTTGGGGAAGACATACTAGCGAGAAAGATTGTTCATACTGCCGAGATCGGATACAATCCAGAGCATTACTTTTTTGATGTCAATGGGTATCGGGCCGAGATAGAGATACGGATTGCAATGCCATTTACGGAAGAGATTTTAAAGACAGTGGTGATTCGAGGTAGTAATTGACTGGACTGAAAGGTTTCTCCTACGAATTGTAACTCAGTGAGTGTTGCAATCCGAGTGGAGTGACGTTTCAACAACGCCACTCTGGTTCGTTCGTTAACAACACCCTCACACC